>DASZOW010000340.1:0-2206 GCA_035550615.1 Puia sp. | reverse complement strand
GGGCTGGCGGGGGTGGTGACGTTGCTGATAGCGTTGGTGACGGTCGGCATTCAGACGGTGAGGACGGCGCTGGTGAACCCGGTAACATCTTTACGTAGCGAATGAGCCGCTTTGCGGTTTTGGCCCTGACGAGCGAGTGAGAGGTAGTGGGGGCCGAGTGAGGGGAGGCGGCTAGCTTACAGCATAGCAAGTTCCGGGTTGGATGGCGCCGTGGCCCGGGCTATTTTTGGAGCATGATCAATCTACTTCCTTTTGACGGGTATGCCGACTATTATGGGCAGGTGATGCAGGCGGAGGAAGCCGGCGGGTACCTGGGGCGGTTGCTGGGCCAGATCGAATGGCGGAACGACGAGGCGGTGATCTTCGGGCGTCATATCGTGACCAGGCGGAAGGTAGCCTGGTATGGGGACAACCTCTATACCTATACGTATTCCAATATTACCCGGCAGGCGCTGCCGTGGACGGCCGATCTGCTGGCGTTGAAGGCGCTGGCCGAAGGGCTAACGGGTGCGCGATACAATTCCTGTCTGCTCAATCTTTATCACGATGGCGAGGAGGGCATGGCCTGGCATAGCGATGACGAAAAGGAGCTCGAGCCGGATGGGGCCATAGCGTCGTTGAGCTTCGGGGCGGAACGGCGGTTCCTCTTCCGCCACCGGGAGACCAGACAACTGGTGGAGGTGTCGCTGGCGGCCGGCAGTCTGCTGGTGATGCGGGGTTCGACGCAAACACATTGGCTGCATAGTCTGCCGAAAATGAAGAAGGTGAGATCGCCGAGGGTGAACCTGACTTTTAGAAAGATGATGCGCGCACCCGACGGACGGAAGAGCCGGTGATTGGGATGGGCCGCCTTTTTTGTTTTTTTTGGCTTTTTTTATGCAACATACGGCCGAGGTCCTGCGTCCTATGCATACAAGCGAAGCGCATGGTGGCACAACCTAAGTACGCGGGGCTGGGATCCGCGGAGGCGACCAAGACTCCCTTTGAGGTGGATAAACAGACCTGGAAGGACCTCGATCTGTTCGATCAGGGCCGGCACGGGCTGATCTTTTCGTTTTTCAATAAGACAAAGACCAAGGGCGGCGCCGAAGCGCTCGAGCGGATGCTGAAGCGGCCTTTCAATGAGCGTGCGGAGCTGGAAGCCCGGCGCGATACCATCCGTTTTTTCAGGGATAGGAACGTCGATCTGCGGCTCGGCCGCCAGGTTGCGGATGTCGAATACTATCTGAACAGCATCGTCCCGATCTATCCCGGCAACAGGCTGGATGCCCTGGCGTATGCCTTCCGCAACCAGATCAAAGAGTCACCCGGGCATTATACCGTTGTATGGGGTGTCAGGAACACGTTGAGTGTGCTCCGGTATTTGTTCGAGATCGCCGGCGACTGGAACAGGGCGGACTGCCCCGCGGCATTGGCGGCAGTTCTGGATGACCTGCCGGCGCTGATCACCGACAAAAGAGTGCGGTCTTTGCTGATGGGAACGTCCGGGCCGCTTCGACGGCGGGACCTGGCGCGGTGTGACGTGTTCTTTCGCCGGAACGGAAAGAGCGCGATCCGGCGTCTGCTGGAGCTGCTATACGAGTGGGATGCCTGTGTCGCCGTGGCGATGACGGCGCAGCAGTGTGATCTGTGTTTTCCGCAGTACAGTGATGCCGGGGAGCCGAATGTGCAGGCGCAGGGACTCTTTCATCCGCTGGTGGCGAATGCCGTCGGCAATGACTATTGCATGGGTGCGGCGGCCAATCTCTGTTTTGTGACCGGGGCGAATATGGCGGGTAAATCCACGTTTTTAAAATCCTTTGGGCTGGCTGTATACCTGGCGCATGTGGGCTTCCCGGTGGCGGCGCGGTCGTTCCAGACGACGATCTTCAACGGGGTCTTCACGACGGTGAATCTTGCCGATAGCATCAGCCAGGGGTATAGCCATTTTTATGCCGAGGTGCGGCGGGTCAGGGAAGTGGTGGGGAAGATACGGGAGAAGCGGCGTGTCGTCGTCATCTTCGATGAATTGTTCCGCGGCACCAATGTCAAGGATGCCACCGATGCGTCCTTGCAGGTGATCGACGCGCTGGCGGGGGTCGAAGGCAGCCTGTTCCTCGTGTCGACGCATATCGTAGAGATCGCTGCGGGGCTGCAGGAGAATGCGAATATCTTCTTTTCCTGTTTTGCCGCTACGATGGAAGGCGGCGTGCCGTGGTATAGCTAT
>DASZOW010000339.1:0-6835 GCA_035550615.1 Puia sp. | reverse complement strand
CCTTATAATCGGTGAAATCGGTATGCCGTTCGGTGGGCGCCTCCGTGTCGAAACAGACTGCCATGTGGGTCGGTTTCTGGTTATTGATGAGATCGACAAGGGCGTTGGTGAAACCGAACTGGGCGTTCGTGTTGCGACCTTTGGATGTCACGCGGGGATTGCTGATCAGCGCATAATACGCGCGGAAGATAAGGGCCATCGCGTCGAGGAGAAATAAGCGTTTGTCGGTATTGTTTTCTGTGTTAGCCATAGGAGCGAAATTAAGCCTTCATTTCTTTCAATTTCTTTTGTAATCCGAACATCTCGTCGCGAAGCCGCGCGGCCTCCATGAAATCCAGATCTCGTGCGGCCTTTTCCATCTCTTTTTTCGTTCGGGCGATCGCTTTTTCCAGCTGCGGGATGGTCTGATAGGTCTCCTGTTCTTCTGCTGCGGCGGCCACGAGCTCGTCGTCGGGCGCCATGGCATAGGGGTCGCCAGGATTATAGCCTTTGATGTCCAGAACCGAGGTCTGGGCAAATACTTGTTCTTTGGATTTGGTCACCGTCCGGGGGATGATGCCATGTTGTTCATTGTAGGCGATCTGTTTTTCCCGGCGGCGGTTGGTCTCGTCGATCGTCTGTTGCATGCTTTCGGTCATGATGTCGGCGTAGAAGATCACGAGGCCGTCGACATTACGCGCGGCGCGGCCCGCCGTCTGGGTCAGCGATTTCTCGTTGCGGAGAAAACCTTCTTTGTCGGCATCGAGGATGGCGACCAGGGATACTTCAGGCAGATCGAGCCCTTCCCGTAGCAGGTTGACGCCTACAAGCACGTCGATCTCGCCCAGCCGCAGCTGACGCAGGATCTCCACGCGTTCAAGGGTGTCGACCTCGCTGTGGATATATTTGGATTTGATATCGATACGATGGAGATATTTGTCCATCTCCTCCGCCATGCGCTTTGTAAGCGTGGTCACCAGCACCCGGTCGCCTTTCCGGACCCGTTTGTCGATCTCGTCGAGCAGGTCGTCGATCTGATTGGCGCTGGGCCGGATCTCGATAGGCGGATCGAGAAGCCCAGTGGGCCGTACCACCTGTTCCACCACTACGCCGCCCGTCTTTTCCAGCTCGTAGTCGCCCGGAGTGGCGGAGACGTAGATGGTCTGATCAGTAAGCGTTTCGAACTCGTGAAAATTGAGCGGGCGGTTATCCAGGGCGCTGGGCAGGCGGAATCCGTAGTCTACCAGCACCAGCTTTCGGCTGCGGTCGCCGCCATACATCCCGCTGATCTGGGGAACCGTTTGGTGGCTTTCGTCAAGCACCAGCAAAAAGTCTTTGGGGAAATAATCGAGCAGACAGAAGGGCCGCGTCCCCGGCGACCGGCGGTCAAAAAAGCGGGAGTAGTTCTCCACCCCGTTGCAATAACCCAGCTCCCGGATCATCTCGATATCGTAGTTCACACGTTCGCTGAGCCGCTGCGCCTCGATATATTTTCCGACATTTTTGAAATAGGCCACCTGTTCGGCCAGCTCATCCTGGATCTCATAGATCACCTGCTGTAGAATATCCTTTGGCGCCAGATAGAGATTGGCGGGAAAGATGGCGGCGCTGTCCATCGGACCGATGCGTTTGCCGGACTGGATATCGAAGCTCTCGATGGAATCGATCTCATCGCCGAAAAAGCTGATGCGATAACCATAGTCTACATACGGGAGATTGATGTCGACGGTATCCCCTTTGACCCGGAAATTACCGCGTGCAAATTCGATCTCGCTGCGTTTGTACAGGCTGTTGACCAGCGCATGCAGGAAACCCTGGCGCGATATGACCTGGCCTTGCTGCAGGCGGATGATCCCATTCTCGAATTCTGCCGGGTTGCCGATACCGTAGATACAGCTTACGGACGCGACGACGATGATGTCCCTGCGGCCGCTTAACAGCTGTGTGGTAGCCTGGAGCCGGAGCTTTTCGAGCTCCTCGTTTATAGAAAGATCTTTTTCGATATAGGTATTGCTCACCGGCATATAGGCCTCCGGCTGGTAGTAATCGTAGTAGCTGACGAAATAACCGACGGCGTTATCCGGGAAGAACTGTTTGAATTCCCCATAGAGCTGGGCCACCAGGGTCTTGTTATGCGTCAGGACCAGCGTGGGCCGTTGAACATTCTGGATGACATTGGCGATGGTAAACGTTTTTCCCGAGCCGGTAACGCCCAGGAGCGTATGATATCTTTCCCCCTGTAAAATACCTTCCGTGAGCTGACGGATGGCCTCCGGCTGATCGCCGGATGGGGGAAATGGAGCGTGGATATTGAAAGGCATTCTTGTGATCAGTTTCGTAACGGATAAAGGTACCGAATATTTGCCAGATGACGGGTGCAGCCGTGGGCTAGCGCAGGGACCGGGAACCGTGGCGTTTAACTTTTTTCAATGCTTTTTTAAAGGGGTCCCAGCTGATCTTCAGTTTGCCGTCTTCGCCGGTCTTTGCCCGGAGCCGGATGGCGGGACCGGCCTTGCCGTCATTGCCGCGGCTTTCCGGCGGGATATCCTGGTTGCGTTCCCTTGAAAGATTGCTGAGCGGTATCTGCAGGCTCATATCCGTGCCGGTCCTGAGATCATAGGTTCCTTGCGCAAACAGCGTAAAGGCGGTGGAGTTGATCTCCATCCGGTGGATGGTCAGTGTGGTCGAGTCGACATCCAGCCGGTTCTGCAGCTCGGCGAATTTTATTTCCGAAAGGTCTCTTTTTTTCAGGACCGAGACCTGGATCTTTTCCATGGGCGCAAAGTCGACGAGCTGGCCGTTGCGGATAGAGAAATCGATCGTTCCTTTGAGGCTTTTGGTCATGATCTTGGCCTTCGAATTCAGATCGCCGGAGAGATGTATGGTAGCGGTCAGATCTCCGCGGAGGTTTTTTGCGGTGACGGCGTTCTGGCCAAAGTCGTTGAAGGCAGAGAACAGATGCGGGAGGTCTACATTCTCCAGATGCGATTCCACGGTCAGCGGACTGGCATCGTCTTTTCCCTGATGATTCATGGTGGCCTTTAGCTCGAGCGAGCCTGCGCCTTGCCGGACGGTGAGCCTGTTCAGCCTGATCTGGTGTTTGTCGAAGACAAGATCGGCCCTGGCGTGGGCGCCGGCGAATTTTCGAAATCGGAGATCCGTGGCGTCGAGATTCACATGGATAGCGCCGTCTTTAAGGAGGCTATCGATGCGGGAAAAGGTTGCGCCAAACACCGTTTTCCTATTCCGCCGGACCGGGGACCCCGCCGAGGGGCGGCCGACAAGCGGCAGCAGGTCCTGCAGATCCAGGCTGGAGGCGCTCAGGTCCCAGTTCATGGATACATTCTCTTCATTCCGGTCGAGGAGTGCAATGAGGTTGCGGCCAATGCCTTTGACGGTGATCAGGCTGGCGCCGGCATGGATGGCCACGGTCTCTATGACCAGATCCTGGTCTTTGAACAACAGCCTGCCCTTGCCGCCGGTAAGTTTGAAATTGAAGGGCAGATACACCAGGCTCGCGGAATCGATATCGAGGTGACCATTGACCGCCGTCCCCGCCGTATCATTTTCCGACAGCGGACCGTTATATACGAGGTCCACATTTCCCGATCCTTTGGTGAATTCCAGGGTCTGGCTGCCCGTGAGGTCATTGAGCTCATCGAGGGTAAAGCGTGAGTGCAGATCGCAGATCATCTGTGGATGCTTCAGATCGGTGATCAGGATAGTATCCGATTTCAGCCGCAGGTCCTGAAACTGGCCGGTGAATGTCCGGATGCGGATGGCGGAGTTTTCGTCGCCGCGTTTCCGGCCATGGACATATTCGTTGATAAAGCTTGCTTTGAACGAGACGTCGTTGAACCGGCCGGCGGGCGTCATTACGCTGCCATTTTGCAGATTTAGCCGGACCTGGATCTGCGGAGTGCGATCATCGGCTGCGCCGGCATCCAGCGTTGCCTGGACAGATACCGGCCGATCGATATCGAACCGATCGATCTTTTGTTGAATATTGGGCGTCAGCAGCGCCGTCGTCTCCCGGAAATGGACGCCGTCGGTTCCGATCGTAAGAAAAAACGGGTCGGGGACTACGCTCGGGAAGAACCGGCCGGAGAACGTATAAGGATGTCCGTCGATGCGAACGGTAGCTTTGCTGAACTGGACGATCTTGCTCGCGATGTTATAGTCCACTGTAAAACGTCCCGAGAGCACTTTATCCTTGAGAAAGCTGCCTTTTTCCGTATTGAAACAGAAACTGTTGACATGGATATCCGGGTCGACCTTCAGGTGAAGGAGGCGGCCGTCATCATCGATGGAGCAGCGGAGATGACGAATGTCGAGATCGAAGAGCTTGTGTTTGTCCTGTTTCTCGATGACCCAGTGGATATCGGTAAGTTCGAAATCCGGCAGGTCGGGAGCCTTCCCGGCGGTCTTGGGAGCCGTGCGGCTATGCAGCAGATAGGTGTTGGTATATCCCGTGCTGTCGGTATAGAGATAGACCTGCCCGTGTTCAAGGGTGACCTTACCCAGCTCTATGCGGCGGTCGAACAGGCTTTTCCAAACATTCCAGGAGACGTAGACCTCGCGGGCGTTGAGGAGGTCATGATGGTGCTGCTGCCAGGCGCTGTCCCGCAGCGATACAGCGGAGAGACGGATGCTGATGGCGGGAAAGCTGCGGAAAAAGGAGATGTCCATGGTGCCGATCCGGGCTTCGCCCTGCAACCGGGTTTTAACAGCTTCCCGGGTCTTTTCCAGGATCGATTGTTTATGTAGCTGAACATAGCCGGCCAGACCGAGCCAGACAAGAAATAGCAGGCATAGGATTGCGCCTGCTATCCGGACAGTATATCGTAATATCCTTTTCAAATCATAGTGCGATCGAAGACAGGTAGTCTGCGAGCTTTTTTATCGTGCCGGCGTCTACTTCTATCTGCTGCTGTGCTTCCGTAAAATGGCGCTGTTCGATGGCTTCCCGGATGCCTGGCAGGGTCTTGACCCCATAGCCGGTATAGAAGCCGGGCGCATAAATGCTGTGGCGGTACCAGGGGCGACGGGGTAGACCGTTATCTGAAAGCAATTGTTGTTCCGCCCTGTAGAGCGCTTCATTCACTTTTTGGGCCCGGTTGCCGGCAAGGTGGATCCTGGCGAGCGTGTCGGCCAGATGATTGGCGGCATGTTCCAACAGGTTGAGCGCATTTTGCAGCGGGGCAAAGTTCAGATAGGGGACGAGGTCCTGGGTCGGCGGCGGTTGGAGATGGCGGGCGGTGTCTGTGGCAAAGCCATAGTCACCGGCTTTTATGAGCTGATCACGGAGCGCCGTCGTTTCGCGCATCTGGTCGAGCGAGGCCATCAGGTCGGAGGCATAGCCGTTGATCGTCTTATAGAGCGCGCGGAAGTCAAAAGGCAGGAGCGGGGCGTCGGCCATGCGAAGCGTTGTGCGGCCTGCCGTTTTGGCCAGGGTTACGCCATACTGAAAGCTGGGATCTTTGAAGCGGCGGTAGTCGTCGTAGGAGTCGTAAATCGAATGGTATTCGCCGCCGGCGTCTTCTCCGCCAAACCCAAGATTGAAGCAGGGAATGCCGAGGTGTTGAAGAAAGGGAGAATAGTCGGAGCCGGAACCCAGGGCGCCGAGCGGGAACGTTTTTTTCTCGAGAAGGTCTTTTTTTAGCTTGTTGCCTTCGGCGGCGTTTACCAGTTCGCGGGCGTGTTTGCGTTCTGCGACGCTGAGATGTGTTTCCGGGTCGGTGACGTCGCGGGCTACCTCATTTATAAAAGGTTCGAGGGCATGGGAGCCTTCCGCTTCGAGGAATCCGCGGCCGTTGCCATCCGAATTGATGTAGACCACGGCTTTTTGCTGTAGCTCGGCGGCATGTGCTTCCGCCCATTCGGTAGAGCCGAGAAGACCGGGCTCTTCTCCGTCCCAGGCGGCGAAGACGATCGTGCGTCTGGGATTCCAGCCCGTTTTGTGGAGTTCGGCTATGGCGCGGGCCTCTTCCAGCATGGCCGATTGGCCGCTGAGCGGATCGCCGGCCCCATTGACCCAGCCGTCGTAGTGGTTGCCGCGGATGACCCATTCGTCCGGCCATTCGGCGCCGGGCATTTTGGCGATGATGTCGTTCACCGGTTTGAGGTCCCAGTTGAATGCCAGCTTCAGATGGACCTTGGTTTTACCCGGCCCGACGTGATAGGTAAAGGGCAGGGCGCCACGCCATTCTTCGGGGGCCACGGGGCCTTCCAGTGCGCGGAGAAGCGGCTCGGCATCGTGATAGCTGATAGGAAGTACCGGGATCTTGAGGAGAGTAACAGCGTCTTTGCGGTCGAGCCGTTTAGCATCTTTTGTCGCGCCGATGCCCGGTGTCAGGGGGTCGCCGGGATAGATGGGCATGTCGAGCACGGAGCCGCGCTGGACGCCGTATTCGTTCTTGAAAGCCCCTTTTGGATAGACGTCGCCTTCATAGTAGCCGTCGTCTTTGGGATCGGAATAGATGATACAGCCGATGGCGCCGTGTTCCTGTGCGACCTTAGGTTTGATGCCGCGCCAGGAGTGGCCATATTTGGCGATGACGATCTTGCCTTTGACCGAGATGCCCATTCTTTCCAGCCGGTCATAATCTTCGGGAATGCCATAATTGACGAATACCAGGTCGCCGGTGACATCGCCGTCGGGGGAATAGCAGTTATAGGTCGGAAGCTGCTCGCTGGTCTGGCCGCTCGTGGCGTCTTCTTTTAATGGAGGTTCGGCAAGGGTGGCTTTAAAATGCGTGGGGCCGGTCATTTCCAGCAGCCGTTCTTTGGGCGTCGGAAAGAGGACGTAGAAGGTTTCGATCCGGACGTCGTAACCCCAGCTTTTGAATTTGTCGAA
>DASZOW010000338.1:0-7429 GCA_035550615.1 Puia sp. | reverse complement strand
CGGAGTATACGCATTACAAATAAAAATATATAAAAAACGCTGATTTAGGAGGGTTACTTTTCTTCCCTTCTGGTATTAATCACGAAACCATTCAATTAACACAAAAACAATCTCAATGAAAAAGTTCTTTTTTGTAGCCGCTATCGCCGCTTTCGCCGCTTGTAACAACAGCTCCAGCACTGAAGCCAAGAGTGACTCTGCTGCTGCTGCTGTAAAGGCTGACTCCACTAAGATGTCTGCTGATTCTACCAAGATGGCAGCTGATTCCTCTAAGATGGCCGCTGACACTACCAAGAAAGATACTGCTACGAAGAAATAAGATTTTATACGGCAAGCAATCGTTTGAGGCCGCCTCGTTTGAGGCGGCCTTGGCGTTTATCGGGAGGTTCTGTGGGTATTGGGAATGAACATGGTGAGCAGGCCGAGGAGGGGCAGGAAGGAGCAGAGGTGAAAGACATGACGGATGCTGGTCTGGTCCGCCAGCCGGCCCAGTACGGCGGCGCCGATGCCGCCCATGCCGAAGGCAAGACCGAAGAAAAGGCCGGCGATGAGGCCGACTTTGCCGGGCACCAGTTCCTGGGCATAGACGAGGATGGAAGAGAAGGCCGATGCGAGGATCAACCCGATGCAGACCGATAGGATGCCGGTCCAGAAAAGGTTAGCGTAGGGCAGGGCCAGGGTAAAGGGGGCCACGCCGAGGATGGAGAACCAGATGACGTATTTGCGGCCGATGCGGTCGCCGAGGGGGCCGCCGATCATGGTACCCGCCGCCACCGCAAAAAGGAAGACAAAAAGCATCATCTGCGAGGTCTGTACGGATACGTGGAATTTATCGAGCAGGAAGAAAGTATAATAGCTGCTCATGCTGGCCATATAGAAATATTTGGAGAAGATGAGCACGAGCAGGATCAGCAGGGCGGTGGCTACCCGCACACGCGAGAAAGGCAGGGGTTCGGCAGGTGTTGCCGTTCTCTTTTTCCGCTGGCCCAGGTTGCGGCTGTACCAGGCGCCGGTGCGCAAAAGGACGCCGATGGCGAGGAGGGCGAAGAGGCCGAACCAGATGATATTGGATTGACCGTAGGGGGCAACGATCTGCGCCGCGAGAAGGGGTCCCAGGGAGGCGCCGGCGTTACCGCCCAGCTGGAAGATGGATTGCGCCATACCGCGTTTGCCGCCGGAGGCCAGATAGGCGAGCCGGGATGCTTCCGGGTGAAAGATCGAGGAGCCGACGCCGACCAATCCTACGGCTACGAGCACGAGCGGAAAGGTGGAGGCCCGGGACAGAAGCACCAGGCCGCAGAGCGTGAAGCACATCCCCGCGGCCAGAGAAAACGGCTGCGGTTTCTTATCCGTATACATTCCAACAAAGGGTTGGAGAAGAGAGGCGGTGAGCTGAAAGCAGAAGGTGATCAATCCGAGCTGGCTGAAATCGAGATGAAGCGATTTTTTCAGCAGGGGATAAGTAGACGGGATAAGGGATTGCATGGTGTCATTCAGCATGTGGGAGAAGCTGATAGCTACCAGGATAGAGAATACTGTTTTTTGAACGACCTCGTTAGCGGCAGCGGTGGCGGCAGGTTGCGGTGTAGTGGTGCTCATTGCGGTCGCGATATTTTTTCAGCATATTGCCAGGCTTTTTTAGGGTCCTTGTCAATGATGCTTTTTAACAATTGTTCGTGCAGATGCTGGGATTCGATAAATCGATCCGTGGTGATATAGGTCTGTTTGAAATGCCGGCCCATCTGTTCGGCTACGGTGCGGTAGAGATCGGCGAGGATGTCGTTGCGGGCGGCAACGGCCATGGCTACGTGGAAACGGACGTCCATGGTAATGGCTTCGGCGGTGTCGCCCGCGCGGGCGGCGACGGCCCGCTGTTCCAGCAGGGCCTGCATCTTCGTGATATCTTTTCGGGTGCGGAGCAAGGCGGCTTTTTCGGCAATTTTCAGTTCCAGCAGATGTCTGACCTCGTCCAGGTCGGCGGCGGCGGCGCGTTTCAGCCGTTGCTGCAGGGGTTCGGCGATACCGCGCTGCGATTCGACCAATGTGCCGGAGCCCTGGCGAACCGTTACCAGGCCCGTGTTTGCGAGGATACGGATAGCCTCCCGGATAGTGCTGCGGCCCACGCCGAACTGCACCATGAGCTCGGGTTCGGATGGCAGCTTGTCTCCCGGCTGATAGACGCCGAGGGATAGCTGTTGCTGTAGGCGGCCGACGACGGCGTCGGCGAGCGAATGACGGGCGAGGGGGGTAGAGGGTGTCTTTTTCATCGTATCATCTGATGACCTCAAAAATAGGATAATGTTCGAAAAAATTCCAAAGATTTTATCCCGGGCGGGCTATCTGTTCTGGTAGAGGGTATACAGCGTTTGGAGCATGGGAGACAGGAAGCTCTCACCGTGTTGGAGACGCAGCAAGGCGTTGTGGACCTCGGGAAGGTCTTCATATTTATGGACGCAGGCGTCGATGAGGCCTTCGCCTATTTTGTCCATGAGGATGGGATCGTATTTGTCGGTGTAGACCAGGATGCGGGCGCCCGGAAACCGCTGTTTGAGTTCGGCGGAAGACAGCAGGAGGCTTCCCGGGGAAGGATCTTCGCCCGATCCGAGGACGATAAGATCATAGCGTTTGTTTTCATAGTCCCGTGCGGACAACGCAGTGAACACATTGCCGACGTGCTCCACCTGGACGGCCGGATGGAGGGATTTCAGGATCTCATGGAAGCCGGCGGCGATCATGGGCATTTCGTCGACGATCAGGACTGTTTCAAAAGCTGGAGCCATAGGGTAAAGCTAATTATTAATACGCTGCACCGCAACGTCGGATAGGGCGCAAATTTCGAAAAAAATACAAGAAGAACCGGTATATGTTAACCTGTATATTTGTCACTCATTTATACTACTTATATGCGCATTGCGATCAATGGGATGGGGCGGATCGGCCGGTTGCTGGCGAGGCGGCTGCTTTCGCTGGAAGATATGGAACTGGTGGCGGTCAACGATATCATGGAGCCGGAGAACCTGGCGTATCTATTGCATTACGATTCCGTTTACGGTACGTTGCCGGCCGCGGTGGCGTATGAGGACGGATATATGACTGCCGGAGACAAACGTTTTGCGGTCTTAAAGCAGGAGAACCCCGGCGCATTGCCCTGGTCGGCATTGAACGTGGATATCGTGCTGGAATGTTCGGGCCGGTTCACGTACGGGCCGGCGGCGGCGGCGCATCTTACCGCGGGCGCCAGGAAGGTTCTGTTGTCGACCACGTCGCCGGATCTTCCGCTACTCATCTATGGGTTCAACAATCATCTGCTTACCCAAGAGGTGGATATCGTGGCGCCCGGCGGATGTATGACGAACTGCTCGACACATCTGCTTTATTTGCTGAACCAGATCGGGGTCGAGTCCGCGCAGGTGAATATCCTGCATTCCTACACCTCGCGCCAGGAACTGGTGGATGCACCGCACAAGCAATATCGCCGCGGCCGGGCGGCGGCGGAATCCATCATTCCGGTGGAGATCGATCTGGCGGTTTCGCTAGAGCGGCTGATGCCGGCGCTTAAGGACAGGATCGCTACGGTGTCCACACGGGTGCCGGTAGCCAACGGTGCGATGGCAGATTTTACCGTACAGCTCAATACCCCGACGCCGGCGGCCGTCATCAACGATCTGTTCCGCAATGCAGCCCGGCAGGAGTACAAAGGGATCCTGGAATATACCGAAGAGCCGCTGGTGTCGCTCGACATCAAGGCCAATACGCACAGCTGTGTGATCGACGGGACACTTACGTCGGTGGTAGGGCGGCAGGTCAAGCTGATCGCGTGGTTCGACAATGAATATGGGTATACAAGCAGGATGATCGACTGGCTTTATTACTGGAAAAAACTTTTCTTATGACGCATTTACTTACTGGAAAGATCGCGCTTGTGACGGGAGCCAGCAAGGGTATCGGCGCGGCGGCTGCCATGTCCTTATCGGAGGCCCGCGCCAAGGTGGCCATCTGTGCCCGCGATGTGGCGGAACTGGAGAGGACGGCGGCGGAGATAGAGAATAAGACGGGGCACCGGGTATTACCCGTTCCGGCGGATGTAACGGCGCCGGCAGATATAGAACGGCTGGTGCAGGAGGTCCAGCGCTCGCTGGGCGGTATCGATATTCTCGTGAACAATGCCGGGTCGGCAGGCAGGATGGGCCCTTTCGAGGAGATCCCCGCAGAGGACTATGGGCCATTGTATGAGCTGAACGTGGTCTCGATGGTGCGGTTGGTGAAGGCGGTGCTCCCGGTGATGAAGGCAAAGAAATGGGGCCGGATCATCAATGTCTCTTCGGAGAACGGGTTGCAGCCCGATCCCGACATGACTCCCTATAATCTGACGAAAGCGGCTATCATCAATCTCAGCAAGAGCCTTAGCCGGTCGCTGGGAGGATACAATATCCTGGTGAATTCCGTTTCGCCGGCTTTTATCTATACACCGCTGGTCGCCGATATGCTTAAGGATATTGCCGGCCGGACCGGGCGCACGGAGGAGCAGGCCTTGCAGGATTTTCTGGCACAAAAGCGGCCGCATATCGAATTGAAGCGGGCGGGCAGGATCGAGGAAGTAGGCGCCGCTATTGCTTTTCTGGCCTCGGAACAGGCTTCATTCATCACCGGTACCAACCTGCGTGTCGATGGCGGGTCGGTAGCGTCCATTTAACCATTTCCTCATGCCTCAACTCCAACCCATCCGCCGCCGGCTCGCGTCTATCGATTCCTTTCGCGCATGGACCATGTTCTTCATGATCTTTGTCAATGATCTGATCCTGGACAGGCAGATCCCCGATTGGCTGGAACATGCCAGGGAAGGCGAGGACCGGCTTGGGTTTGCCGATACGATCTTTCCCGCTTTTCTTTTTATCGTGGGGCTTTCGATCCCGCTCGCCATCCGGTATGGCCGGGAACGCGGGTTTTCGCGGATGGAAACGGTGTGGCATATCCTCCGGCGTTCTTCGGCGCTGCTGGTGATGGGTTATTTTCTTGTGAACTATGAAGAGTTCATGATCCCGGCGCCGGGGTTCATCGGGCAATTCGGCTTCTTGCTGATCATCACGCTGGCATTCTTTTTCATCTGGCTGGTATATCCCGAGAAATGGCCGGTTTGGAAGAAATGGTTCTTCCGCGGGATAGGCATTGCCGCGCTGGTTTGGATGGCGGTGATCTTCAGGGGCGGCACGCCCGGGCATCCGACGGGGTTGAGTCCGCATTGGTGGGGTATATTGGGACTGATCGGCTGGGCCTATCTAAGCTGTGCGCTATTGTATTTTCTGATCGGCGACCGGTTGTGGGCGCTCGGATTGGTGTTTTTGTATTTCCTGGTGGTGTCCATCGGGGCCAATTCCAATTGGGTGCCAGTCCGGCTTTTTACGCTGGGCGGCAGCGGGGGATTGTCTGCCTTTACCATGGGCGGGGTGATGACGACGGTTTTCTACCGGCGGATGAACGAAAAGGGGAAGGCGGAGAAGAGCCTGGTCATGCTGGCCGTTTGGGCGCCGGTATTGGTGGCGGCGGGTTTTTTGTTGCGGCCGGTGCATGGGATCAGCAAGCTGGATGTCACGCCTTCCTGGATCCTGATCTGCACGGGGATCAGCGTGGCTTGCATGGTAGGGCTGGGCTATTTTGTAGACCTCAGGAACAAACAGCGCTGGTACCGGCTGTTGAAGCCTGCCGGAACGATCACGCTGACCTGTTATCTCCTGCCCGATATTCATTTTGCCATACTCAAGCTGGTGGGAGAGTCGTGGCGGCTGCCGTTGTTCCTGCGTACCGGTTGGATCGGCGTAGGCAAGTCGCTGGTGTTTGCTTTTCTGATCGTCCTGCTCACGGGTGTGCTGGAAAAGAAGAAGCTCAGGCTTTCCGTTTAGTCGCCGATCGTAAAGGTACCGGTGAGCTTTGTATCCCGGGAATCGCTGCCCAGCACGATGTGGTAGGTACCCGGATAGATCTTCCATTTGCCGGTAGCCAGATCCCATTTTTGTAATTCTTTGACGGGAATCGACAGCTGCAGGTCGCGTCCCTGCCCATGCGGAATAAAGATCCGGTGGAATGCTTTCAATTCCTTGACCGGCATCCGATCCCCATGTGGATATTCGATGTATGCCTGTACGACTTCGGAACCATCCATCTTACCGTCGTTGATGACGCCTATGCCCACGGTGATCGTATCTTCGGCCGTATAGCGTTTGTTGGCCGGGCGTTCCCAATTATAATGAAAAGAAGTATAGGATAACCCATAACCGAAGGGATATTGCACCGGGCCGTCGTAATAGCGATAGGTCCGGCCTTTCATCGCATAGTCTTTATAGTCGGGAAGATCGCTGGTCCCACGATAGAAAGTAACGGGCAGGTGTCCCGAAGGAGATATCTTCCCAAAGAGGATATCGGCCAGTGCGTTGCCGCCTTGTTCGCCGGGATACCACGCAAGAAGGATGGCGTCGGCATAGGGGGCGATCGGGGCGAGGTCAACGGCGCTGCCGGCGGTAACGACGACGATCAGCGGTTTGTTGCCGATGGCTTTGCGAAGCGCTTTGATGTAGGCGATATGGGCATAGGGAAGACTTAAGTCGGTGCGGTCGCCGCCATGCGGGGCAAGAAAGGCGTCGCCTTCTTCTCCTTCCATGACGGGGGTCAGGCCGATGATCGCGATGGTCGCCTGGCAATTCGAAGCTGCCCAGGTGCCGCCGAAATGGACGGAGTCCTTGTAGTCGCAGCCCTGATCGTATTCTACATGCATGGCCGGACCGGCGGTGGCGGTGATGGCTTCCAGGAAGGTGACCATGTGGGAAGACACGCCATGATAGTTACCCGAAAGCGCATCGAAGGAGAAGGCATTGGGGCCGACGACCATGAGCGAGGCCAGGTTTTCTTTTCGGAGAGGCAGGATATGCTTATCATTTTTTAGCAGCACGATACTTTCGCTGGCCATCTGGCGGGCGATGGCGATGTGCCCGGCGTTATGGACGCTGTCGGCGCCATAGCTGCTGAAGGGGACATCGGCCTTCGGATCGAAGAAACCCAGCTTGAGTTGTGTCCGCAGGAGCGGCGCGAGCGCCGAATCGACTTGCGTTTTCGTGAGCAGGCCGGCTTTGATAGCTTTGAGCACATCGTCCTGTAAGATATTGGAGCAGTCCAGGTCGACACCGGCTTTGATGGCTGCCGCGGCAGTTTCCACGGGGCCGGGCAGGACTTTATGCCGCTCGAAGATATCGTCGAGCGCGCCACAGTCGGTAACGATATGTCCATGGAAATGCCATTCGTCGAGCAAGACGTGATGCAGCAGGGAGGGGCCGGTGCAGCAAGGTTCGCCATTGACGCGATTGTAGGCGCACATCACCGATTCCACACCGGAATCGACGAGTCTTTTGAAGGCGTACAGATAAGTCTCGCGCAGGTCTTT
>DASZOW010000337.1:0-8490 GCA_035550615.1 Puia sp. | reverse complement strand
GATGCGGCCCTATTACCCACAGGCCAACGGCAACTGGGACGGGGCGATCATCCATTCCCTGATGGCTATCGCGATATTCACGGACAATAGGCCGCTGTTCAATAATGCCGTCGACCATTTCAAACATGCGCCGGTGAATGGCAGCATCTTCAAGTACATCTATCCCAATGGGGAATGCCAGGAAAGCCCCCGCGACCAGGGACATGTACAGCTCGGCATTGGTGAATTTGCCGGGGCCGCGCAGGTGGCCTATACACAGGGCGTCGATCTTTTCTCCATGGCTAACAACCGGATTGCGTTGGGGTTTGAATACACCGCCCGGTTCCTGCTCGGTGAGACCCCTTACTGCTACTGCACCATTTCACAACGCGGCAAAGTGCTTAGGGACGACTATGAGTATGTATACAGGCATTATACCGCCCGGGGAGTGGACATGCCTTATACAAAACGCGCAGCCGACTCGGTCCGGCCAAAGGCATCCCGCAGCATCCTCACCGCCGTGCGGGCTTCTTTTGCCAGTCCCCTTCCAAACACGGGCCCTCCCGGACCAGCGGCCATCGCCTATATTGCGGGAGCGGGAAACACTTCGTCCCGCCCATCTATCCCCACCGATGCCCGATACATTGCTCCGGGTCAATCCATCCAGCAGGCGCTGGACGCAGCGGCGGCCTCCGGCGGCAGCAAATGGGTGGTCCTTCGGGCGGGCATTCATACCATCCCTGCCACCTTGAAAATACCTTCGGGCATCACCATCATGGGGCAAGGCGATTCCACTATCCTCTTCCTCGACCCTGCATCGGGTCAGCGGGAGGCCATGATCAACGCCGACACCAGCCTGCATAACGTCACCATCCGCAACCTCATCATCGAGGGCGGTAATAAAACAGAGGTCCCTTCGGACCCGAATTCCTCCCGCTCATTCAAAGGCGGATACAACCGCGGCGGCATCTTGTTCCGCGGAGAGAGGGAGGGACAGCTGCACCATATCAATTTTATCGATCTCACCGTCCGGAATTCCACTTACTCCGGAATATCCGTTAGCGGCGCCGGCGACATCACTATCACCAGCTGCGACCTCAGCGAGAACGGCGCCAGCGTTCCACCCGGACCGGGGCTGACACATAATTTGCTGCTGGAATATTGCGCTGATGTGCATATCAGCGGCAGCAGATTGGCGACCTCTCCCTTTGGCTGCGGTGCGGCATTGGACCATTGCAGCAATGTATCCATCACCGGCTGCGAGATCGCCCGTAATGGCTCTTACGGCGTCCTGCTGTCGGAAAGCAGGCAGGTGACACTGCAGGGATGCCTGATAGAAGCCAACGACCACAGCGGCGTGATAGCTGAGCACCTGTTCAAAGGCAATGATCATATCACCGTGACCAACAACCGCATCCAATATAACAACGGTGACGGAGTAGAAATGCATGCCGCGCAAAACAGCAGCGTGGAAAACAATACCTATGAAGGTAACGGGGATCCCATAGATCATCTTGGGTCTCTTGCTCCTCCCGGTCACCCGCGTATCCTTCTATTGCAAGGCGAAGAGAATGCCGTAAAGAAGACCATCGGCGGCGATAAGATCTGGATGAAAATGCAACAGGCTATCGTCGCGGAGTCGGACAGGATGATAGCGCTTCCACCGGTGGAAAGGATCAAGATCGGTCGCCGTCTGCTGGACAAGTCGAGGGAAGCCCTCCGAAGGCTGTTCTTTCTCTCCTATGCTTACCGTACCACGCGGGATCGTAAATACCTGCAGCGCGCGGAAAAGGAAATGAAAGCCATAGCCGCATTCAGCGACTGGAATCCATCGCACTTTCTGGATGTAGCCGAAATGACCATGGCCATGTCGATTGGTTATGACTGGCTGTACGATGGACTTTCCAAAGACACACGCGCAACCATCAGGGACGCCATTCTGCATAAAGGCATCGAACCATCACTGGATCCGAAAAACAATGGCTGGCTGACGGTGGAGCATAACTGGAATCCTGTGTGCAATGCCGGCATGACCTATGGAGCGCTGGCTATCTATGAGGACAGCCCCGCACTGGCTAAACAGATCATCAACCGGGCCATTGAAGATGTCGTATTTGCGATGAAGGATATGGGGCCGGACGGGAACTATCCCGAGGGCTATGGTTACTGGGGTTATGGCACCAGCTTCAATGTATTGCTGATCAGCGCCCTGGACAAAGCGTTTGGAAAGGATTTCGGACTCAGCGATATGCCGGGATTTTTAAAGACCGCGGGATTCCTTGAAAATATGACCGGGCCTACCGGCAAGCCATTTAATTTCTCGGATGTGGGCGAAGGTGGCGGCATCCAGCCCGCGATGTTCTGGTTTGCGCAAAAGAATGAAGACCCGTCCTTATTGTGGGTGGAGCGTAGCCGCCTGCTGAACGAGGACGCCCGCCGTCCTATCCGCGACCGCCTGCTGCCTGCCATGATGATCTGGGGTAAGGGGATCCCCATCGAAAGCATACATCCTCCCAAAAGCAGGATGTGGGTAGGCAGGGGCAAGAACCCTGTGGCATTGATGCGTACTTCATGGACCGATTCATCCGCAATATATATAGGCATGAAAGGCGGCGCCGGGAATGTCAACCACGCTCATATGGACGTCGGCTCCTTTGTAATGGATGCTGATGGGGTGCGATGGGCAATGGACCTTGGCGCGCAGAATTACGAGTCACTGGAATCCAAAGGCATGCAGATCTTCGGAAGAAGCCAGGACGCCCAGCGCTGGACCATTTTCCGGTATGTCAACCAGGCTCATAATACGCTTACCGTCAATGACCAGCATCAATGGGTGAAAGGATATGCACCCATCACAGGACATTCCTCGTCCCCTGAATTTATGAGCGCCCAAACCGACCTTTCCGAAGTCTATAAAGGTTCATTGTCATCCGCGCGGCGGGGTATCGCCATCGTCGACGGGCGATGGGTCGTAGTTCGGGATGAGATCACCGCGGCCGATACGCAGGCGGTGGTCAGATGGACATTGCTGACGTCGGCCCATGTAAAAATAACAGGGTCGCATTCGGCCGAATTGACAAAGGATGGCAAAAAGCTGTTCCTGCGTGTGGATGGCCCCGACGACATCACCATGAAGATATGGCCTACCGACCCGCCTCCTAATAGCTACGACGCCCCTAATCCCGGCACTATCCGGACAGGTTTTGAATTTACCCTGCCCGCCGGATCGAGCGCTGCCGTGACGGTGTCATTGATCCCGGAACATGCCGCTGCCACCGCTATAAAAAACATCGGACCGCTGGCAACCTGGAAGCAGGATGGGCAGTAATTTATCTGGATGAAAAAGAAAGCCTCCATCGAGCACTCTATCCATGACCTGGCCAGGAGACTGAAGCTGTCCCCGGCAACGATCTCCCGTGTCCTGAACAACCATCCGCATGTACATAAGGAGACGAGAAGCAAGGTCATGGCAATGGTGGAAAAAGTAGGTTACAGGCGCAATGCCATGGCTTCGGGTCTTAGAAGCAACAAAACCAATACGGTGGGTTTGATCGTCCCGCGCATTTCCATGTTCTATCATGCGGAAGTGATCACCACCATCCAAAATGAATTGCAGGCGCATGGGTATCATCTTATCATCTGCCAGTCCAACGATTCGCTGGAGGTGGAGAAAGAGCTTACCCGCGCATTGTATGCCTCCAGGGTAGCTGCTGTCATCGTCTCCTGCACCTTGTTTACGACGGATCTTAGTCATTTCGATGTGCTCACCGGTAACAATATCCCCGTTATCTTTTATGATCGCGTGCCCATAGATCCTTATCCGGCTTGTATCATAAAGGGCGACGACTTCCGCGGGGGCTACCTGGCCACGACGCATCTGCTGGAACAGGGCTGCCGGCGCATTGCCTATATATCGGGCCCCCTGACATGCAGCATCTATCTCGACAGGTTTGCAGGCTATCGCCAGGCCTTGCAGGATTACGGTCTGCCTGTCACCCGTAACAGGGTTTTTTATCATGAGCTGATAGCCGATAATGCCAGGATGGCAATGAAGCGGCTGTACGCCCGGAAGCCTTATCCGGATGCTGTATTTGCAGCCAATGATGTCAGTGCGCTGGAAGCGATCCATTTTGCCGGCGAAAAGGGCCTGTCCGTGCCCGGGGACCTGAAGATCGTCGGCTATTCGAATGATCCGCGTTCCGCGATCGTAAGCCCTGCCATGACGACGATAGAGCAGTTCCCAACCAGCACCGGGAAGACCATCGTTGCCGAGCTGATCAAAATATTGAAGAAATATCACGGCCAGGATACTGTCGGGATCACCAGCTATCCCACCATCGTCACCGACGTAGAGCTGATAAGGCGGCAGTCGTCATGAGCTATATCCCCGTATACCATGCCCATCCGCTGTCTCCGGGATCGACATATTCATCCGTCACCACCACGCGTCGAAGATATTTCATACTCTTATAGCCGATCTGCGTCTCGACCCTTAGTCGCAGCGGCGCTCCGTGTTGTATAGGCAGGGACCTGCCATTCATCCCATATGCCAATATAGTCTGCGGATGGAAGGCGTCGATCATATCGATGCTGTCCTGGTAATTATCGTATGCATAAAAGTTGACGAATCGTGCGGATGGGAAGATGCCTGCATGCAGCAACAGCTGGCTCAGCGGAACGCCTGTCCATTCCGCCACGGCCGTCCATCCTTCTTCGCAGGTATGCCGTGTGATTTGCGTACGGCCTGGCATGCTTTGCAGGCTGGCCAGGGTATAGGTGCCTGGCCGGGCCACGCGGCCCTCCACCGACAGCTTCCAGTCCTCGAAACCATTCCGGTGTGCGGCAGCCCATTCCTTACTATAGTACTTATAGTTTATATCGCCCGGGTTGAGCGTACCCGTGGCGGGGAAAGAGGAAATATCGCTGCGTGAATACTCTTTTGTCAAAGCCCTTTTCGAGAGGAGCGCACGTTGTGCTTCATAGGTAAAATTATCTCCGGCGCGCAGGATACTGCCATAGGTGGGCACCTGCGGAGATTTGACGGTGCGGTACAGCCAGTAGCCGGCAAGAGCGGTAACGCCCGTGATCAGCGCTGTCCTTCTGGTAATGATGTGTTTTTTCTTCATAGCAGTTGGCTTTTGGCGGGTTATGATCCCGTGGTCATGGCCCGCATATGCTTCCGGAAGCCGGAGCGGATCACCATGACAACATGCACGATAAGGAACAGTATCAGCAGTACAGCACAAAAGAAATGGATGGTACGGGCCGATTGTGCGCCGAAAAAGATGGTCAGCAACCATGGATGCGACGCCGCCACAGCGGGCGACATGGTCAGACCTGTCAGCACGATGGCGGGTACGAGAAAGAATAACACGACGCAATAGCTCAGTTTCTGTAGCAACCCATAGTTGGGTCCTTTCACGAAAGCTATCCCATGCCGGAAGTGATCGGCCATATCCCGGGCAAGGGCGCTAAAGCTCATCTCTTTTCGGGCGGGCAATAAATTTCGTTGAAAGTGTCTGGTATACAGTCCAGCCAGCAGATAGATCAGTCCTACGGCCACCAACACCCAGGCATTGAGAAAATGGAGACTTCGCCCCCAGCCGTTCTCGTTGAAGATATCGTATGTCCTTCCCGCGCTGACAGGAGAATGGGTGGAATCAAAAAAGGGCTGGCTCGCTGTCCAACCAGGATGGTGATAGTTACGGCTGATGGGAAGCTCGAATAGCGCCGGCGTCAGGTCGTTCCCTACATCCCCCCAATACAGTCTGGGGTGTACCATGAGGATCTCGATCCCGGAATACACCAGGAGCAGGAAACTGATCGTCCCTATCCAATGGGTTATCCTGACCCAGGGGTTGTGCATGCCACTAAATATACATCAAAAAACATATATTTCACTTGAACAGCTCCGGATAATATTTATTCATACAAGGTAGCTGTCCTTAGATCATATAACGCATGCTGAGGCGTTATTCGTTTGGCCCTGAGAAAACGGTGTAGCTCCGCTTCATCATAGTTGGGCGCGTTGGGATCGAAGCTGCTGATCCGCACCCTGCTGGCCGACTGGATAAATTCATCGTGTTCACCACCGAGCCACATGCCGACATGTATGACACGTTCCGGCCTTCCTTCCCTTGCAGGGATGCCAAAAAAGAGAAGGTCCCCGGGTCGTAATCGCTGCCATCCTTCCCTTGTATCGACGTCTTCGCCTATTTTAGCTTGTTGGGACGCATCCCTTGGCAGGATCAATCCATTCATGAAATATATCGTTCGGGTAAAGCCGCTGCAATCGACGCCTTTGAAAGATGTACCACCCCATAGATAAGGGATGCCCATCAATTTTTTCGAAGCGCTTACCAGGTTTTCCTGTGTCGGCTGACGCGTGGTAGCCCAGGCTTTATACGTCATGATCTCGTTGGAAGGGATATAGCCTATCCTGCCATCAGGAAAGATCGTCTCCGTAAACCCGTTCTCTTCTTTTTGAAAAGCCAGTATATCTCCATAAACCAGGTCCGAAATAGTCTGTGTGTCGGTGTTCCCGGCTGTGAAGGCAAACCCGTACGGTTTTATATAAATGACCTTTTTCATCGCCTGCCATTGCGCTATCTTTCCCTCGTTCATTAATTTGATGCCTCCACTTTCTGTCCATGCAATATATTTATCGGGCGTTTGTACGAGATACCAGCCCTTTTCTTTTTTCAGCACCTTCAAGGGAGTGCCAAGGGTGGCCTGCGTGACCATCTCATAGGAATGTCCGGGTTTTGCTCTCATGTTGGCTACGGATATGGATACGATGGCAAATATATTTCCGTGAAGGGCGGTATCCGGGAGCATCCGAATGCTGTCCGTGTAAAGTATATGATGTCGGTCAAGCTCCGATAACAGTTTATTTTTTACCTCAGGGAGATTGGTTTCGCCAGTGAGTACGTTGCCGTTGGCGGTGACATCGAATAAAGCCGTCCGTCTGTCGGATGCATAGGTTTCCCGCACACTGTCAATATCCTTCTGGATGTTGGAAGAGGAGGCGGCCCGTTTGGAAGTGGCGCACCCCATTAAGAGCAGGGCAAGACTGACAAGAAAGAAATAATGTTGTTTTAAGGTACCCATGTAACGAAGTTAACGTAATTTTCAAGTCATTCAACCCGCCCATGATAAGATCGACGCTCGCTATCCTGCTTTGCATAACGCTCAGTTATTCATATAGCCAACAGCCCGCAGCCTGGGTTCGTATCAACCAGCTGGGCTATGCCTCCGATGGCCTCAAAACCGCCGTACTCGCCGCAAAGACCGCCCTTCATGAAACAACCTTCGAGGTCGTAGATTCCGCTTCGCATGCGACGGTCTTCAGCGCCTCCACCGGCCGGTCCTTCGGCAGCTATGGTCCTTTTACCGACACCCGCCGCCTGGATTTCTCCACTTTCAAAAAGGCAGGCCGGTATTATATAAAGGCGGGCGCCATTACCTCTCCCGTTTTCTCCATCGGCAGCCGGGTCTATGATGGAGCGGCGGATTTCTGTCTTCGCTATCTCCGCCAGCAACGCAGCGGCTTCAACCCCTTCTTAAAGGACTCCTGTCATACCCACGATGGCTATACACTTTATGCCCCCGTGCCCGACAGCACCCATATCGATGTGGTCGGCGGTTGGCATGACGCCAGCGATTACCTGCAATATTCTACCACCACTGCCAATGCCGTCTACCACCTCCTCGCCGCCTGGCGTGACTTTCCCGGTGTCTTTGGTGACAGGCAGCAAGCCAACGGCCTCGATGGCGCCAACCGCATCCCCGATGTTCTGGACGAAGCAAAATGGGGAATGGACTGGCTGCTGAAAATGCATCCCCGTCCCGACTGGCTCTTCAACCAGCTCGGTGACGACCGCGATCATCGGGGTATGCGCATTCCAAAAGAAGATACCAACTACTACGGGAGAGGACTCGAACGCCCGGTCTATTTTTGCACGGGCCGTCCGCAGGTGCGGGGCAAGTTCCTCAATCAATCCACCGGCGTCGCGTCTACAGCTGGTAAATTCGCCGCCGACTTCGCGCTTGGCAGTCGTCTGCTAGCTCCCATCGACAGTGCCTATGCAAGGGTCCTCGGCCAAAAAGCATCCACGGCCCTGCAGCTCGGTATCGACAAACCCGGCGTCTGTCAAACGGCTTCCGTCCTTTCACCCTATATTTATGCCGAAGACAATTGGACGGACGATATGGAGCTTGCCACCGCTGCGCTTGCTCAGTCCGATAAAAGCTGGCGATATGCCCGGCAGGAGAAGATCACTCCCTGGCTCGGCATGGACACCGCGAGACATTATCAGTGGTATCCCTTCATCAACCTCGGTCATTATGAGCTGGCAAAGCTACTGACCGGTAGCCGCCGCGACTCCCTTATTGCCTGGTACCGGGAGGGCATCGATCGCGTATGGCAAAAGGCAAATGGCAACGCTTTCTGCCGCCATATTCCCTTTATCTGGTGCAGCAACAACCTTACGGTCAGCTTTGCGATCCAAT
>DASZOW010000336.1:0-12019 GCA_035550615.1 Puia sp. | reverse complement strand
TTCATGGGTTCCTGGCAGCACAGCGGTGTAATGTACCGGCTGGCAACGATCCTTGCCTGCGCATCCATCGTGGTAACGGCGGTGTATATCCTCCGGGCGACAGGGAAAACGATCATGGGGCCGCTCAAGGATGCGCATTATGCCGGGCTGGCCGATGCGACCTGGACTGAGCGATTGGCAGGGATATTATTGACAGCCGGCATCGTGGCCATCGGCGTTGCGCCTTTTTGGCTAACCCGGCTGCTGACTTATAAATAAATTATGTATGTGGGCTGGCATTATTCTATCGCTGAGACAGGAACTGATGATCACCGTCATTATCTTCGTGCTGCTGGTGATGAAGGTATGGGCAGGAGAGTACAAAACCGGGTTCATCCTCAACCTCATTAATCTACTGCTGCTGGCAAACCTGGTCATGGGTTTCTATCCCTGCCCCGACGCTACTTCGTTCAGCGGCATGTTTCATACCGACAAGCTGATCGCTCTCGAGAAGAACATGCTCAACCTGGGAACGCTGCTCATCTCGCTACAGGCTTACGACTGGCTCAAGGGCCACCGGCACGTGCCGGAATTTTATATGTTGTTATTAGCCACGTTGGCAGGTTTCTTCTTCATGATCTCCGCCGGTAACCTGCTGATGTTCTATCTGGGTCTCGAGCTGTCCAGCATTCCGCTGGCCGCCCTTTCCAGCTTCGACCTGGAAAAAAGACAATCCTCCGAAGGGGCCATGAAATTTATTCTTTCCGCGGCCTTTTCTTCAGGGCTGTTGCTATTCGGCATCTCCCTGCTGTATGGCGCCACGGGAACCCTGGGGTTCGATACCATCGCCCAACGGCTCGACGGCGGCCCGTTCCAGCTCTTTGCCTTTATACTTATCTTATCGGGCTTTGCCTTCAAGATAGCTGCCGTCCCCTTCCATCTGTGGACCGCCGATGTCTATGAGGGCAGCCCGGTGACGGTGACTGCTTATTTATCCGTAATTTCCAAAGGAGCCGTTTTCTTTATCTTCATCCAGGTATTGTATACGGTCTTCAAACCGGTGGCGATCAACTGGTACAGGATCCTTGTCGTTTTATCGGTGCTGAGCATGACAATCGGCAATCTGTTCGCCCTGCGGCAGGAACGGCTCAAAAGACTGCTTGCTTTCTCTTCTATAGCGCAGTCGGGGTTTATCCTTGCCGGCGTCATCGGCAGCTCCCGCGCTGGCGAGGCCTCGGTGGTCTATTTTATTCTCATCTACATTTTCTCAAACCTGGGCGTGTTCGGCGTCATCTCGCTCGTCAGTGCGCAGGCGGGAAAAGAAACCATCAGTGACTACAAAGGGCTCTATGCCAACAACCCGGCGTTGTCCTGGATAATGGCCATCTCCCTGTTTTCGCTGGCAGGGATCCCACCCACGGCCGGCTTTTTCGGGAAATTCTTTTTGCTGATGGCCGGCGCGGGCAAAGGGAATTATATCTTCATCGGCATCGCCGCGCTGAATATGGTGGTCTCGCTGTATTATTACCTCAAGGTGATCAAGGCCATCTTTATGGACCGGCAGGAGCAGCCCATTGAAAAATTGACGATCCCGCTGCTGCCGAATATTGCTTTCATCGTCTGTGTGGCGGGCATTATCATCACAGGGCTGGCCGGCTGGATCTATGACTACATTTATTCATTGAGCATCGCACCTTAAAAAATATGGCAATCAACCAAAATCATTTATTCGAGGAACTCAACGGGGTAAAATGCGCCATCGTCGAAAAAAATGTCGCCGCCGGCCGGGTCGACTTTCTACGCCGCCTCCTCGAATACAATGGATTTACGGTAGTAGTCGTACCCAGCCCACCGCCAAAAACGCCGCCGCCCGCAACTACAACCCCGGCAGGAGCGCCGGCTGGAACGCCACCCGCACCTTCAACCCCGGCCGATGCAACCGCGCCACCGCCACCCCCCGAAACCTTTACGGTGGGGGTAACGGACGTGATGTTCAACCCGATAAATGCTATATTCGGTCGGCTACTGAAGACGCCGGACGGACATACCGTGACTTTAGCATTTTGGCGACAGCAGGAAAATGAGCCGGATGATGAAAAACCGTACTTCAGCCCTTAACCATAAAATCGCCGCCATCAATACTTCGGCTGCTGTTCTCCTTTGAGCGCCGGATTGACATCGATGATGGTTTGCGCCAACGGTAAGATCTCTACCTTATTCTTTTCGAGTCCACGATATAGGCTGGTAACCAGCGCGGAATTAGCGGTTAAAGCGCCCTGGGAATTCAATTTGGAAGCACCGTACATATTTACTACCACGTTACCTGCCTGAACCAATGCAGTCGAATCGGCAGGAGACAATGTCGTATATCCGGTGAATGGGATGGCCGTCAGCGGATCGGGGAAACTCTTTGCAATAGTCCTCTTGTAAACTCTGTAACGATCGATATTTGCGTATGCTCCTACCCCGTTTGCCATATCGATCAAATTCTGTTTCGTTTGCGTAAGGGTCTCATACAAGATCCCCCAACGTTCCAGGTCCGTACGACGCAATGCCTCGAAGCCAAACTCGAACTTCCGCTCATTGATGATCGCACTGCGGAAACCCTGGTAGTCGGCAGGCGTCGTACCGATCTTCGTCGCATCCCCGCCAAAAGCGCGGGTACGCACCTGGTCGATAGCATTGATGGCATCCGCCGTCGGCCCATTGTTCAATTCATTCAACGCTTCTGCATACATCAACAGGATATCGGAATACCGGAGCTCTACCCAATCGACGTCCCGTTTATTGACCGCAGTACCCGCCGAAGCGCCCCAGTTCGCCCTGTACTTGCCGACAGTATTGCTGGAATACGTATTCATATCATGGCCATTATCGGAATTGACGCCATAGTTGCAGATCGTTACGTCGCGGCGGGTATCCCCCTGCGCAAAATCGAAATAGTAAGTGGGCACCGCAGCCATGGCGGGCTGACTCTTGCCGAAAAGCGAGCTGGGATGCATGTAAATGCCATTGGTATACCCTACCGCAGAACCATTATCATTAGACCCCCATTGGCCATATTCGAGCATGGTCTCATTATCATAAATCCCCTGATCCACATCCCGCCAAACGGTCTCATAGCTTGGCAGCAGGCTGTTCTCGCCCTTATCGATCACCTGCTTACAGGCATCGGCGGCGATCTGATATAACGCTTTGATCCGATTGACGTCCGGCCGCTGCGCAATAGCCACGGAAGAGGCGGAGTATGTCTTCAGATCCCAGCGCAGAGAGTAGCCGGCAGCATACAGGCAGACACGCGCCAAAACGCCCAAAGCGGCCTGCTTCGTAAAACGCTCCGGCGTGATTACCAGTCCGGCGCTCTTCCAGGGCAGCAGACCCACAGCGGTCTGAAGATCCGCAACACAACTGTCATAGATGACGTCCCTGCTGGTCCTCGGCGCGGAAAATTCGCCGGTCTGGGCCACAGATTCGTTGCTATAGGGAACATCGCCAAAGAAACGGACCAGGTTAAGGTAATCCATCGCCCGGATGGCATAAGCTTCGCCCAGCAGCATATTGGCTTTCGGCCTATCGGTGGCGTTCACCGTCATCCCCCTGATCCCTGCGATCGCCACATTGCAATATTCGATACTCGCATACATCGCCGTATAAGTAGACGTCGGCGAGATGCTGGGGTCGACGACATAATTCCCGATCTCGTTCTTGCTATTGGTCTGCGACTCCGTCGACATACACTCATCGGTTCCCATGCCGAGTTGATAATATTCTTCTCTATTGAAGGTCTGCTGGTAACAGCCTACCACTACCTCCTCCGCACGACCCACGGATTCGAAAATGGTTTCGCTGTCGTATTTCGTAGCGGAAGGCTTTTCCAAAAATTTCTTGCAGGAATCGAGAATTATGGAAAACATCATTATCGTCGCTAAAACGGATATCCTTTTCATAATATTCAATTATCGGATCTAAAGTGTGCCGCCCCGGGGCGGTTAAAATGAAACATTTAAACCAAAGACAACGCTCTTTACACGCGGATACGCGGAATTGTCGATCCCCGGTTGCAAAACACTCGACGTAGCCGAGACCTCCGGATCATATCCCTTATAGCCGGTGAAAGTATAGACGTTATCGAGCGTACAGTAAACCCGCGCTCTTTGCATCTTTATCCTGTTCGTCCATCTGGCAGGAAGCGAGTATCCCAATGTTATCGTGCTTAACCGAAGATAACTGCCGTCTTCGAGATAATAGTTATTGGGGTCGCTGATCGCAATCACATTATCGGAGCTCAGGCTCCAGATCTGTTTTCGGCTGTTTTGATTCGGATTGAGCTGCGCCAGCCGGGCCAGATCGGACGTTTGCTGCCCGGTGACAGGGTCGACCAGCACATACCGTCCATCCATCGCACGGAGCGCGTTCTCATTGGGCAGATAAGGGCCCATAAAACGCTGCGCATTCATGTTGAAGATCTTATTGCCATACGAGAAATCTACGAACACTGTAAAGTCAAAACCTTTATAGTTGAAGGTATTGGTCATGCCGCCGGCAAATTTTGGCTCGGCGCTGCCGAAGATCGCGCGGTCGGTTGCCGACCACACGGGATTTCCATTGGCATCGGTCTGACCCGCCAGCGTCTTATACATGATATCCCCCGGCTTGATCGTAGCCGCATTGGCGGATTTTGCACGCGGCACACCGGCTTTAAGTGTATAGGAGCCGTCGGCATTCTGGTTGAAATCGCTGGTAGTGAAAACGCCTGCGTACTGGTATCCATAGAACTCACCGAGCGGCTTCCCTACCTGGATCATGTAATCGACCCTGCTGTCATAGTCGCTCAGGAAATAATCGCTATTGCCATTGCCGTATAACCTTAGGACCTTGGAACGGTTGAACGACATGTTATAGGTGGTCTTCCAGCGAAGACCATGGCCATTGCTGGAGATGTTGTTGCTGGTAACGACAAACTCCAAACCCCTGTTTCGAACCGCGCCGATATTCTGGTACTGCGTCGTATAACCCGCCGATGCCGGAATTTTATTTTGGATCAGCAGGTTGTCGGACTCATTGTTATAAACGTCCACCGTGAGGCCGAAGCGGCCATTCAGCAGACCGAGATCCAGGCCAAGGTTTGTCGACTGGGTTTTTTCCCATTTGACATTCGGATTTCCCACTACGCTGCCCGGGACCAACGTATTGAAATAATTCCTATTGATAGCATAGGTGCTTGCGCCATAAGCGGTCGTATATACATAGTCGGCGATATTATCATTGCCCGCGGTGCCATAGCCGATACGCAATTTCAGATCGCTGATGACAGTCTGATCCTTCATAAAATCCTCTTCGGAGATCCGCCATGCCGCTGCCGCCGAAGGAAAATATCCCCAGCTATTGTTCGGGCCGAACCTGCTCGAACCATCGGCTCTTAAAGTAAAATTCGCAATGTATTTATCTCTGTAATTATAGGACGCGCGGCCGAAGAAGGATGCCAGCGAATTATAGCTTAAGCTCGAACTATAGGTATTTTTAGCGCCGCCTGTCGCCTCGCCCACATTGTTCAGCCCAAAATTATCCGCCGGGAATACATAATAGGTGTTATCGAGGCCCTGCGACTGGCTGTAGTCGGCTTCCTGCCCCGCTAACACGGTTACATGATGATCGCGGAAACTATGACTCCACGTCAACGTATTGGTAAGCTGCCAGGTAAACTTCTCACTATTATCCACCGAACCATAAGGTCCGCCGAGATTCTTTGCGGTTACGGTTTGCCCCGCATCGAAATAATTGGCGCGGGTCTGGCTCCAGGTATAGCTGCCTAAGCTGTGGAACCGGAGGTCTTTGGTAATTTTCCAATCCAGGCCGCCATTGATCGTAAACAGACGTGCGGAGCTGTTTTGCGTCACGGAGTTATTGACGATAAAGGGGTTGTAGACATCATACTGGGAATTCAACGCCAGCATGTCCTGGCTCACATCCGTATTGATAAGTTGTTGATCCGTGTACCGCACACCGCCCGTCGGCGGCTGCAGCAGCGTTTCCTTCAAAGTCCCGCCAAGCGATCCGCCTCCATCCACCCGCGTATCCTGGAAGCTGGTGTTGAGATCGACATGCAGGTTTTGAAATACCTCGTGATTCAGCTTTATCCGGAGTCCGTTCCGCAGATAATTATGTTTGGAAAATATTCCATCCTCCTGCGTATTGTTATAGCTGATCAGCAGCTTGGTTCTAGCCGTACCGCTCGAAATGCTGACGTTATGGTTCATGCTGGGGGCAGTGCTGCCGAAAACCAGGTCCTGCCAGTCGATTCCCGGCCTGTGGGCATAGTTGCTATTGATATAATTGTAAGCCGTGCTGCCGAAGGTCGGCGATGTAGCGTCGCCGCCGAAGTAAGAAGCCCATTGGGATTGCTGCCCGGCCAGTGTCTGTAATTCGTATTCGTATTTGGTATAGTCGGGCACATCCATCATCGGCAGTTTCTTGCCCAGCGTTTCAAGCCCATAGTAGCCGTTATAGGAAACCACCGTCTTACCGGCTTTGCCGGATTTGGTGGTGATCAGGATGACGCCATTCGCGCCGCGGGCGCCATAGATCGAGGTCGCCGAAGCGTCTTTGAGCACATCGATGGTCTCGATATCGTTAATGTCTATCTGTCGAAGCGCGTCGTCCATCTGGAAACCATCTACGATATACAACGGATCGGACCCCTGCGTAATAGTCGTGGCGCCGCGGACGACGATATTGCTGGCCGCACCGGGCGCGCCGCTCTGCGTTATGACACTCACGCCCGCCGCTTTACCGGCTAAGGCCTGCGCCGCTGTGGTAACAGGCGATAATTCGAGCTCCTGCGCAGAAACGGACACGGAAGCTCCGGTAACGTCTTTACGTTTAACGGTAGCATAGCCGATGGCTACGGCTTCATTCAGGGTATTGAACACGGCGTCCAATTGTACATTCAGGACCAGGCTCTCGGGTACCGGCAGGTCTACGGTCTTATATCCCACAGAGCTGAACGTGAGCACCACCCGGCCTGTCCCGGGCAGATTAAGGGTGTAGTTACCGCTCGCATCTGTTTGGGTGCCACCCCTGCGGCCTTTTACATGCACGGTAACGCCGGAGAGGGGGCCGGCGCCCTTCTGGGATACGGTCCCTCTAACCATCCTGGTCTGCGCGTTGACTATGCCGGGCAAACAGGCCAGGATCACAATAATTGCTGGATACAGCCTCCTCATAAGAAACATATTATTTGGTTTTCGAAAGACTATTTACATAAAGCTCGAGATGAGTATATCCACCGGGGCCAACCGTCTTGGCATCAGCAGCATCCGTAGGATTGAGATGATGTGCCGTTTCCCAACTGTCGGGAATGCCGTCGCCATCCTTGTCTTTCAGCCGGGAGTGTACTTCGATAATCGCGGGCTGACCCCCGGCTTCGGCCACGCTATGAACGATCCGGCCATCCTTGCCCAGGCTGGTCACAAAGCCGATGATACGATTGTCTATGGCGTCCCGCTGTAACGACGCGCCGGCCTGGGCGATGACTATTTTATAAGCATCCGCGGGAGTGCCGGGCTTTAGATCGTTTGCCAGTAAGGTCGGCTGGCCGAGCACCGTAGCCTTTTCATTTACAAGATCCTCATTGGTCATAGCGCGGCCATTCAGGATGCCGTCCTTATTCAGGTCCACCATATTATCACGTTGATAGACATGATCCGTCGCCGTAAACATGGCAAGAAAATTTCCGTTGGAATTCGGGCCGGCGATGAAATAATTACCCACGACATCCTGGTAATGATCCATAGCCGAGTGGCCACCCACAAGGCCACTTACCCCCCAATTATAAATGACGTTATTCACGTACTCGATCTTTGCCTTGGCTTTGGGATTGCGGCTCTGGTTGTCGGCCCATAAACAATGGTATATGGTAACGAACCGGGGATTCTCGATCAATGCGCCGAACCGCTGCGGGTCTATCCCATCAGCTACCAGGCAATACTGCAATGTGATATTAGTGCTGTTCTTTATATGAAGATCGTCCCAGCGGCCCCATTCGATGGAAACGTGGTCAAGTATCAGCTTATCGAGGCTGTCCGCTATCACTACGCAGGCCCCACGCGGCATCTCGTCGCTGCCACGAAAACGGACATCGCGGATGACACTGTTGCTGCTGAATGAAACGCTGTTGCCGTAAACGGTAATGCCGGCGCCCGGAGCCGTTTGGCCGGCAATGGTAATATCCGGTGCAGCCTTGATCTTGTCGTTTATCCTGATAACTCCTGAAACATCGAAGATGACGGTGCGTCCCGGCCGGCTGACCGCATCGCGAAACGACCCGCTTCCCGAATCATCGAGATTGGTGACTCTGTAGACGGCGCCGCCGCGGCCCCCGGAAGCAAAACGCCCGAAACCTTCGGCCCCGGGAAAAGACAGTTGCTGGCCAAAGATCGCAGGGGAAAAGAGAACGCTTGCGAATATTATATATATGTATTTCATAAGCCTGGCAATCGTGTCCAAACCTATAAAAAAGGCCCCCGGGGCCGTTTCAAAAACTGACGAAATGCTTTCAATATTTGGTAAAAATGAATTTTCGACGCCGGAGAGACTACAAACTCGTCTCTTTCAGGCGTTTTAGATACACGGATGGAGACACCGCATATTTTTCCTTGAAGCAGGTGCTGAAATAGGCCAGGCTGTTGAAACCGGCCATATAGCCGGCCTCGGAGATGTTATAGATCCCGGTATCCAGCAATTGCTTGCTGTGTTTGAGCCGCAATTCGCGTACAAATTCAACGGGACTCAGGGAGGTAAGACTCTTTAGCTTTTTATAAAAGGTGGTCCTGCCCATCCCGATGCCGGTCGCCACTTCATCGATATTGAAATGCGGATCGGTCATCTTATCCTCCACCAGCTTGATGACGTCTTTCAAAAACTCCTCGTCTTTCGACGTGGCAACGAGGCTCTCGGGTTCATCCCTAAAAGCCGCCTTGCCGGATATACCGGCGATCTTTTCGAACAATCGCCTCCTGGATTTGAGCAGGTTGTCGATCGAAGCAATAAGTACCTCATTATTAAAGGGTTTCGTCATGTAGATATCCGCTCCATATCTCAACCCCTCTATGCGGCTCTCCACCGATGACTTCGCAGTAAGCAATATCACGGGGACATGGCTGGTAAGCGGATCATTTTTCAGCTCGTCGAGCATCTGTATACCGTCCATCAGCGGCATCAGTACGTCACTGATAATGAGATCAGGGGACGACGCCCTCGCCATGGCCAATCCTTCCTGCCCATCCTGCGCAATTTGAACGCGATAGCTGTCGCCCAATTTAGTACCAAGAAACGAGCGTAGATCGGGATTGTCCTCCACGATCAAAAGCAGCGGCGCCCCGGTGGAATGGTTGATCCTGCCGTCTAAACGCGACGCCCCGGTAGTATCATTGGCCTTGATGTCTAAACACGATTCCTTCCATTCAAGGGCGTCGGGATGGACATAATTGGGAACGCCTGTCGAACCGGAACACACAAGCGCCTCCCGGCCATAATGCGCATATCCGGCCTTTAACCTTAAAACGACCGTCAGGCCGCCATGATCATTTAGCTCTGCATGTAAACTGCCATGATGGCTTAACGCCAACCCTTTAGCAAGTGCAAGGCCGATGCCGGTCCCCTTCAGATGGTTCTCTTTATTGTGATTGTCTTCGTGATATATTTCGAATATCTCCTTCAATTTTTCAGCGGGCACGCCTTTACCCTGGTCGATCACCCTGATCTCGACCTCATCCGCAGAAGAGTGGATATCGACGCGCACCCGCTTCCCCGATGGCGAGAATTTAAAGGCATTCGAAAGCAGGTTATACAGGATGATCTCGAGCTTTTCCCAATCAAACCAGGCTTTTATAACCGGATAGTTGCTGGAAACATCGAATAGAATATTTTTTTCAGCGGCGATGGCGGAAAAACAAGCCCCGGTATTATGCGCAAGGGTGATCACATCGCCCTCCGCTATTTTTAACTGGACTTTGCCGCTCTGCACTTTTCTGAAATCGAGCAGCTGATTCGTAAACCGCATCATCCGGCTCACATTGCGATTGATCACCCTGAAGTATTGCCTGCTCCTTTCGGACACCCCCTCTACCGCGGCCAGTTCCTGCAGTGGGCCTGCAATAAGCGTCAGGGGTGTTCGTAATTCATGCGAAACATTGGTAAAAAAAGCCAGCTTGATCTCTGTGAGCTTACGTTCCAGCTGTACTTTATTCCGCAGCCTGATCATCGTTACTGCGATCTTCCGGATGATCAGAACGATAATGATCGCCAGGATAAGGTACGCTATCTTAGCCCATATCGTTAAATACAAGGGTGGCCGGACAATAACTTGAAGACACTTCTCCGGCTGGTTATCGAAAAGGTCGTCGTTGACTCCTTTGACATAAAAAGTATAGGCGCCGGGCGGAATATTCGTATACGTCGCCTTTCGCTGGTCGTTGACATTATGCCAACCGGTGTCGAAACCAGCTAGCTTATATGAATATGAGACTTCTTTCTCGGCACGATAATCGAGCACCGCATAGTCGATGCTGATCACATTCTGGTCATGATTCAATGTGAGCTTCGGCGTCTCATCGATAGCGAATTTTAGTGGGGAACGCTCTTCACCCGGCAACATCTCTTTGTAATACAGTTGCAAGTGTGTCAGTGCCATGTTAGCGTCTACCTTTTGCCGGGTAATATCCCTTGGCCGGAACGAGATATATCCGGTACTGCAGCCGAAGTAGAGCATTCCGTCAGCCGCGGTGAAACAAGTCGATTCTGAAAAGCGTGCATCCGGAACGCCATCGAAGGAATCATAATTCTGAAACCGCTGACTCGCTGGATCGAACCTGGACAGGCCCCCCGCGGTTGCTATCCAAAGATTGCCGTCGTCATCACCGGTCAGGCTCAGCACGACATCATTGGCCAGGCCGTTGTCGACGGTATACGACTTGAACCTTATCCTGCTAATGTCATTGTCCGGCATATCCGCGAGGTCCAGGCCGCCGCCAAAAGTTCCTATCCACATGCGTCCCCAATGATCGGAATAAATATGCTGCACGCTATTGTTCGACAGGCTATATGCATCACCAGGCTTTTTTTGATAAATGACAAATCGAAAGCCTCTATGCGCTTTGCTATCTTCATTGACGATCAGCAATCCTGAATTTGTGGCGGCCCATATATTGCCGTTTTTGTCCTCGCAGAGATATCTTACGCCCTTAGCGAGGTTGTAAGGATAGCTGTCAAAGATGTTATCATGGTTGTAGAAGACAACCCCGCCACCCTGCTGCTTAACAAGATTAAGCCCCCCACCCAAAGTCGCCACCCAGATCCGGTGTCTATGGTCCTCGATAACGGAGTAAACGTCATTATTGCTCAGGGTGTTTTTGTCGTTGTCATCATGCCTGAAATGCTGAAGGCGATATTTGTTTCCTGCATCGTCCTCGGGAGTAGCCCTGAACAACCCGTTTCCCTTTGTCCCCAGCCAGATATTGTCCCGGCTATCCTCCAGGATGGCATAGACATTCCCGATCCGGTTGCCACTGCCGGCAAAAACATCTACTCTCTTTGCATGGTCGAACACAAACAATTCGCCCGCCTTCGTACAAGCCCATAAACGCCCCTCATGATCCGTCATCATCGCCCTGACCTCATTGGCGGACCGATTACCGGAATTTGCTTTCAGGGAGGTCAGCTTGAATTTGTCGCTTAACGAAACTATTTTATTGACGCCGCCGTCTTTCCCGCTTACCCAGACAACTCCGGTTTTGTCGATGTAAAAGTAATTGACCACGTTTGAAAACTTCTGCTCGGAGCTGTTGGGTTTATCGAACAGGTATTCGATCCGGTCATCCACATCATTATAATACCCGAAACCGCCACCCTTCATACTTACCCAAACGGTTCCTTCGGCGTCGGTCTGCACCTTGAACTCCCGGCTGGTGCTGGAAAAATCCCGCTCCTGTTCATAGCGCTTCCAGACCTTGGTCCGGCGATTGTATCTGACGACTCCATTTTC
>DASZOW010000335.1:0-8117 GCA_035550615.1 Puia sp. | reverse complement strand
ACGGTAAATAAAAAAGGGCTACCCGGCGTAGCCCCAAAGACCTTTGCACAGTTGATCCTCGGCGCCTTGCCGGGAGGGGGCGTCAGGATATACCTGGCGGCAGTATCGCGGACAGGCTCCGGCAAATATCCCTGTTCCATGACCAGCCGTACATCCGTCCAATCGCCATTCGTCCGCTTGTTGGCCGTGCCTCCGACCTCATCTCTAACAAGCAGGCCTAACCGTTGTACACCGGCGAGGTCGACATCCACCGCCACCGGCGGATCACCGACCCTCCTGTCGCCGCTGGCAAAGAGTATCTTCCCGTCACCGATGACATAAAATTGTAAAGGTATCTCCCTGTTGCCGCCGTCATCCGCCCCAGCCATCGCCATCAGCCGGCTCGCCCGCCCATGCAGACCCAACAAAATGGCGCTCAGGCTCTGAACGCCCAGCCCCCTGCCATACCGGTGCCCGCCTATCTGCAACGAATCGGCCGACTTATAGCTCGTCCGCAACGAGATGGGCCGGATATCCTCCGAATAAGTCCCGATGGCCAGATCATCCAGCCAAACCGCTCTCGTGCCCCGCAAACCGGCGGCCGCCGACACATACCGCCCTCCCGCCACCGCCGCAGACCCAGGCCGTCCCCCCGCCGCAGACCGCCCGCCGTCCGCAGGCGAGAGCCGCAACAAGACCACCCCATGATGCCGGATCGTCGTGCTATAGCTGCCATCGAAGACCCCCAGGTCTTTCTGCCGCCATACATCCCTCAGCCGCCACCGCCCATTCAGTCCCAATTTTGCCAGATCCAACTCAAAGGCCGCGGCGCCCTCGTTGCCCCAGCGGAAATACGACTGCGGACTCGTGCCGAACCCGGCCGTATTGAAAAGACCGACCGCAAAAGCCCCATCCTCCAACGGCCGCATCCAAACCTGCACTCCGCCCCCTGAAGTGACCAGTCGCGCAGGCTTCCCCAGCGGGTCCTGGTCGATGGCGATCACCTCGTCGTTTGTCAGCAACCCAAACGTAAAAGCATCCAGCTGCTCGATAGGACAACCTATCAAAAGCGGCGCGGCCTCCAAGCTGAAAATACTGACATGGCTGTACTGCTCGTCCGGCGTCAGCCGCGTCGGATGCATCTTTCCCCCGGTAGTGACATTGCCCACGATCAGCATGTCGGGATCATTCCAATGCCCCGGACCGCCATACGGTCCCCATTTGTCGATCATAAAAGCCGAACGATAAAGGCTTATCCAGCTGTCCCGGATGTCACCCCCCGTCCGCCAGGAGTTGGCCACCCGCATCCAGTCGGCCGCCAGCCCGAACGGCGCGGAATTGGACAGGCTGTAAAAAATATCTCTCCCCGACTGCCGTAGCGCATCAGCCATTCGCTCCGCCGAGGACAGGTCTATCCTCCAATCATATTTCAGATAGTCGACGCCCCAATCCGCCATCTGCCGGGCATCGTCCTTCTCGAACCTGTATTTGCCGATACGCCGGTAGGCACGCTTGTCGCCTCGTATAGAGTCGGGATATGCGCCGTCGGCAAAGTCGGACGAGCCGCCGGGATAGCCCGCATAGCTGGATATCCACGGTGTGGAGTAAACGCCGAACCGGAGACCACGGGCATGGATGGCGGCAATCATCTCCCCGAACCGGGGAAACTTTTCATTGGGCTGTATCGCATTGTATTTTCCTCCCCTCGGCCCCTGCCACGCATCGTCCACATTGATATAGCTCCATCCATGGTCGGCCAGCTCCGAACCGACCATCGCCTCGGCCGATGCCATTACCTTCTCCTCATCGATATCCCTGGCCCATGAATTCCAGCCGTTCCAACCCATCGGCGGCGTCAGCCCTATCGTGTCGCCAGCCTTGACGACTATTCGCCGCGAGGCCTCACCCCAGCCGTTCTTCGCCCTGACCGTCACCCGGTAAATTCCCCTCGAAGGCGCCTTGCCGGTAATGATTCCCGTGGCCGTATCCAGCGAAAGGCCTTCCGGCAGCCCCAAGGCCGACCATCGGATAGGCCGCTGCCCCGTAGTCGCTATCGTATAAAAAAATGGATGGCCGGGTCGCACGCCGAATACCTTCGGCGAGTGGATCGCAGGAACCCGCGACGACGCCGGCGTAAGAATATACTTTTCATCGGTATTCGGAATCGGCTTGGGAACATATCCCCGCTCCATGATCAACCGCGCATCCGCCCAATCGCCCGGCGCCCTTGGGCCACCCGGCGCCCCCGCCCCGCCGCCGGCAACACCGCTGTCTCCGGCAATCGCCAACAATCCCAAACGCCGCACGCCGGACAGGTCCACGTCCACCTTGCGTGGAGCTTCCCCCGCCGCCACCGGCCCGCTATCGAATAATATCTTTCCATCCCCGAGCACATAAAATCGCATCGCCGGAGCTTTATTTCCACGGTCATCCATACCCGCTATCGCTATCAACCGCCGGCCATGCCCATCCAAAAAAAAGCTAAGCACACTGGTCGTCCGCACGCCGAGACCTCTCCCATAAGCCACACCCCGAAGCCGGATAGAATCCCCCGCAGCATTCCTCCCCGCTACCGTCGCCGACACGCTTTCCGAAAACTGCGGCAGGTCCAAATCATCCAGCCAAACCGGATCCCCGCCCGACATCGACGGTGGCGCCGCCGCCGCATCACTACCCCAGCTCTTGTTGGGCTTGTCCCCCATCTGCAACACCAGCGTCCCGCCCTTCGCTACATCGGCATGATAAAGCCAGGGCCTGTTCAGCGGCTCGCCATTCCACATCGCCGATTGTATATAATACTGGCCGGGCCCATTGCCCCTGGCTTCGATGACAAATTTTCCACCGGGATAATAGGCCTTGTTGAGATGAATAGTGATCCGCCTGAACAGCGGACTGCTGATCTCATAGAACGGCCTTTGTGAAACGCCGCCATCCGTGGCAAAAAGCCCGGTCTTCAGCAAGACGGCCAACGCCCCCATCAGCCCCTGGTCCTCATCCCCGCCATACCCTTTCTGCGGCGAAATGCCGCTGTAAACGGAATCGATCAGTTGCCTGGTCCAATACTGTGTCAACCACGGCGCCCCGGAATAATTGAAGAGAAAAGGCGTCTCCATACAAGGCTGATTCCCATAATTGATGTATACCCGCCTCAGCCGCTCCTGCTCCGCATGGTCATTCTTGAAATCCCCGGAAACGAACCCATGCACCCTCGCCTTCTCGAACGAAGCATTCAGCTTCGCGGTAAATTTGTCGGCGCCGCCCATCAACCGGATCAGCCCCGCCACATCATGCGGAACAAACCACGTGTACTGCGCAGCGTTACCCTCTACCCAGCCATGCTCATACTTAAGAACATCCACCGGCCGGTTCCAATTGCCCTCCCTGTCCCGCGTCCACATCCAGCCGGAATCCTTAAGAAAAATATTTTTGTAATTCCCGGCCCTTCGCATGAACAGCGAATAATCGTCTTTCTTCCCCAACGCGCCGGCCATCTGCGCCATCGCATAATCCTGGTAGGCATACTCCAACGTCTGCGCAGACCCATCCTGGTGAAGACCGTATTTTTTCTCCGACAGCGGATAAGGCACATAACCATTTTTGATATAATATTCGACACCGCCGCCGGACGAAGTATTGAACTCGTACCCGGCCTTGCTCATCATCCCGCCGGGGAAATGGTCCTTTCGCATCCCCTCATAGGCTTTCCGGACATCGAATCCTCGTATCCCCTTCATATAAGCGCTGACGATAAACGGCGTAGTCGTGGCCCCCGTCATCACATAGGTATAATTCCCGCCGGAAGGCCCACGCGGGATAAGCCCCCCGTCGTCGTACATCATCAGCATGGAATTGACAAAGGATTCCATCACTTCGGGATAAACCAACCCCCACAAGGTATTCAGCGACCACTGTGCCCCCCAATAAGAATCGGAGTTATAATGGTTGAACCGCGGCTTCCCGCTCGCATCCAAGGGGATTTGGCCCACCCGCGGCTCGCGCCCGGTCATATCGATATAGCTCCCGCTCACATCGCTGACCACCCTCCGGCCCTGCAAGGCATGCCACAGATCGGTATAGAACCTCCTCCGTTCTTCAAGCGTCCCGCCTTCCACCTCGATCCGGCCCAGCCAGTCGTTCCACTCCCGCCGCGAATCGTCGACCACGCGGTAAAAATCCCAGCCCGGAAGCTCCTTTAACAGGTTGTTCCGCGCTTCGGCAACACTGACGTATGATATCGCCACCTTCATCTGCCGCACCTCTCCCCTGCCCGTGGCAAAGCTGACGTATGCGCCCGTATGCCTCCCGGCGATGCTGTCCTTGACAGACACGATCCGGCCGTCCTTCCACCCGCCGAAACTGCGGAATGGCTTGTCGAAATCCACCACGAAATAGACGGTGATCGGCTTCGGTCTCCTGGTCGTAGCCGCCATGACAACATGCCCTTCCAGTGTCCTGTGTCCTACCCTCCGCGTTACCGCGCTGTCTGTCTCCGATGACCCCAACGCCGTCGTAAAGTCGAACAGGATATGGCTTTCGGATGAAGCAGGAAACGTATACCGGTGAAATCCCACCCGCATAGTGGACGTCAGCTCCGCCGTGATGCCGTAATCTTTCAGCACGATCTTGTGATAACCCGGATGCACCACCTCATCGGCATGCGAATAGGAAGATCCATAATGGTCGGGGCCCAGCTGCCCCCGGACCGGGCCGGTGGTAGGCAACACCGGAATGCCCGACAGCTCCCAGCCATGAATATGACTGAAACACTTTATGGTATCTTCATTGTATCGGTAGCCGCTGGCCCAGGTACCGCCCACCACCATATCCGGGCTCAGGTTAACCATCCCAAATGGCCTGCACGCCGAACTGAAGAAAAAGAACCGCGAATTAGCCGCATCTACCCGCGGCTCTACCATATCCACCCGGTCTAAAACGGCCGGGGGAGCCTGCGAGTACAAAAAAAACGTCCTGAACAATATGACTCCTGTCAATAATATCCTTCTGCTGTACATCTTTATTCTTTATAGATCCGCGATCTCGACGCCCACTGATTAATACCCCGGGTTCTGCTCGACTTTGGGGTTCGAATTATCAATCTCTCCCTGCGGAATAGGCCTCAGGTAAAACTTGTCCGCGATCGTATTGCTGAACTTCGTCCACGGATTGTATTTCTTCGTCCGGTCGATCAGCGTGCCCGTTCGCTTCAGATCGTACCACCGCCCTGTATACTCTCCCAACAGCTCCCGCGCACCCTCATCCAGGATCATGTCGATGGTGATATTGGACGGCGTGGCACGGTAAGACACGGTCGTCATGTCATTGACATTGCCAGGATTGGCCGCGCACAACGGGCTCATCCCTGCATTGGCGCCCAGGGCGCGATCCAGCACAGCATTATAATATACGTCCGCCGTCCCCAGCTTCGCGCCCGTGGCGCCTTTGACAATTGCTTCGGCAGCCATCAGGTATACTTCGGCGCACCGGAACAGGGCATCGTTCGCCGTCCCGTATCCGTCACCATATTGGATGCCCGGTTGCCAGAACTTGAAAAGTGCGGGGTATGACGAACCATACGGCGCCGTCACTCCCGGCGGCTCCACGGAATTGTACTGCGGCGTATTGACCACCGTATACTTATGCGTCCCCCCGGTTACGTCTACCCCGAAATCGGAAGCCGCAACGGCGGGATCATTCCACGGCCGGTACAGTACCACCGTATCCCCCTTGGCAAAAGAAACAGTAAGGGAGGGATTGGTGCCGGGAGACGGCTTAAAGCTGTTCACTGCCTGCAACGCCACGATATAGTTCAGGAAATTCCATTTATACCGGACATCGTGCTGCGGATCGTATAGCCGGTATACCGCCGGCGTAGCCTGCGATACTGGCTGAAACCTGTTGTAAAGGCCACTCCTCGACACCGCTCCCGGACACGAGCCGGGATCACCGCCGAATACGGAATGCAGATCGTTTCCCTGCAGCGCCGTACCCACGCTGGGATCGCCTAGATAGGTAAGCACATTGCTGTTGTACTGCACGGAAAAGATCACTTCCTTGTCCTTGTTGTTCGCTACCGAACTGGCCGCAGTATTGGTCTCGAGCAGGGGATTCTTGTTATGCTGGGGCCATAGCTTGGTATAGTCGGGATCCAACGGATGGCGCCCCGATGTGATGATGTCGTCACACAGCTGCAGCGCGCTGGTAAAATCAGCCGGCGTGCCTCCCAGCGAATTGGCAAAATTCCATCCCCGCGTCAGATAAACCTTCGCCAGCAGGAATTTCGCGGCATCCTTCGTCACCCGGCCATAGTCGGTCTGCGTCTGGGGCAGGTCGTTCACGCACTGCGTCAGATCCTTGACCAGCTGTGTATAAACGTCTTTCGACGCGGCCTTCGTCACAACCTGCGTAGCTGACGTCGTCTCCGTCAGCGGCATGGGTATATCGCCCCACTGCTGCACCGCCCAGAACAGGCATAGCGACCTGAGAAATTTTGCCTCGCCCATCCGCACCGCCTTCAGGGAATCGCTCATGTCCGGGATGTTATTCTCTCTCGAAACCACGGTATTACACCGGTTGATCTCCCGGTAAAGCAGATCCCAAAGTGTTTGTATATCGCCCAGGGAAGAATTCAGCCGCACGTCGTACTCGTCGAGCGGATCCCCGGTGGCGCCGGAGACATTGTAGTTTATCGGATTCCACGAACTGCCGACGAAAAGGTCTGTTCCGTTCAGCACCAGTGTACGCGACTGGCTGATATCTCTAAGCAAGGTATAACAAGACCGCACAAGATCCTCATACCCCGCCGCAGTGGTATAATAAGTATCCGTCGTACGATTGGACGGATTGTATTCGGTCAGATAATGCTTGCTGCACCCCGCGGCCAGGGAGATGATGGCCGTCAGAAAAAGAATGCGGCGTATATTTTGAAAAACTTTCATGATTATATGCTTTCCTGTAAGTCAATTGGGTTTGCTAGAAGACAATATTGAAACCGACAGTATACACGGTCGTCGGAACATCGTCGATATAGGTCGAAGAATTATACTCGGGGTCCAGGCCATGATATTTGCTAAACACAAAAGGATTGGTCACCTGCAAATAGGCCCTCATTCTCTCCACCCCGAATTTGGTAAGCTTCGGCTCGGGAACGGTATATCCCACGGTTATATCGGATATCCGTAAAAAGCTGGCATCCTCATAATAGATAGCCTGCTTGTACGGCTGGCTCACCCCGACCCCATAGTAATCGTTGGTGGGATTATTCCTCGTCCAGTAGTTCAGCTTGATATGGTTGTACCTGGTATTGGTATAGTCGCCCATGGTCCCCGACAACAGGTTATCGCTGTACTGCGTGCCCTTCCTGTAATACATCAGGAAGGAAAGATCGAAATCCTTGAAGTTGACCCGGTTCGTCATGCCCATCGTCCAGTCCGGCAGCTGCGTGCCCAGGTACATCCTGTCATCGGCCGTCGCAGAAGAAGAGATGACACCGTCATGATTCCTGTCGACCACCTTCACCGAACCGGGCGCCTGACCGTATGCCTTGGCCTGGACGCTGTCCTTCAACTGCCATATCCCGTCGAACTTATAGTAATAGTTGGCCTTTACCGGCTTGCCGACGAAAAGATTGTTGCCGACATCCGACGTGACGCCCGAAGCAAGCGCAAGTATCTTGTTGTTGTTCTTGGCGAAGTTGATGCTGGTGCTCCAGGAAAAGTCTTTCTTGGCGACATTCACGGTATTCAAAGCGATCTCGATACCCTTATTGCCTATCTGGCCGACATTCGCATACACGGACTTAAACCCGGTCGACGTAGGCAGATTCTCGTTGAGGATCAGATCCTTGGTCTTCCTGTTATACACCTCGATCGTAGCCGTGATCCTGTTATCCAGGAAACCCATATTCAGGCCCAGGTTCAGCTCCTGGCTCCTTTCCCATTTCAGATCCTTGTTGCCCAGCGTCGCAGGCGCAAACCCATATGCCGCACTCTGATCGAAATTATATGGCGTATTCAGGATCGTCGCCTGTGTGCTGTAGGGCGCCACATTGGAGTTGCCTACCTGCCCGTAGCTGACACGCAGCTTGAGGTCGGAAAATAGCTTCGTCTCCTTGATAAAGTCTTCCTCGCCCAGACGCCAGG
>DASZOW010000334.1:0-4139 GCA_035550615.1 Puia sp. | reverse complement strand
GGTAACAGCCGCTCGTTTAGTGCCGCTTACGGCAACCGTTACCCCGGACAGTGGAGTACCGTCCGATGAAAGCACGGTTCCGGTGATCGGAACCCTTTGAGCCATGGCGTTGTTTGAAATCATGGCAAGCATTGCAAACATGATCAAACTAAGAAGCTTCCATTTTCTCATTTTTTTAGTTTTTGGTTTTTTTAAAAAATTTATTTAGCCCGTGGTTATAAAATCTGAATCCCTTTCCGTCGATACGGTTCGAGCAACGGATCTTCGGGTGGCAGTTCCGTGATCAGCATGTCCAGGTCTTCAACGGGGCAGACATGAAAGGGCATATAGGAATTGATCTTTTCGGCGATGGTCAGGCAAATGACCTTTCGGGCCGATTCGATCATGGCTTTTTTTACCTGCACTACTTCCCAATCGTTATCGGTGATACCGTTCTCGTCGATGGCGTTGACGCCGAGGAAGCAGATGTCGGCTTTGATCTGGCGGATGCGCGAGATGGCTTCGCCGCCGACGGTGATGCGGGAGTTTTTCGACACCTTGTCGCCGATGAGGATGACGTCGATCAGCGGGTGGTGGGTATATTCGAGCGCCACCGGGAGGCTTCCCGAGATAAAGGTTGCTTTGAGTGTGGGTGGCAGATGGCGGGCGAGTTCGATGAGGGTGGTGCCGCCGGTGGTCATGACGAACATATCGTTCTGGATCAGGGCTGCCGCTTTGCGGGCGATGAGTTTTTTCTGCGCATGGGCATAGATGGGGGTGGAGGGGTAGTGATAATCGTTAAAAGAGAGGGATAAGGCGCCCCCGTGTACTTTGATGAGTTTATTATTATCCGCCAGATCCTGCAGGTCGCGCCGGATGGTATCTTCGGAGACATCGAGCTCCTGGCTGAGGCCGGCGGACAGGACCTGGTTATGCAGGTTTACCTGGTGTAAAATATAAGCCTGTCTCTCTTGCTTGAGCATTCGTCAGTTTTGGTGTTGGACTGCTGTTTTCACTGCGCTGAGCTAATGTATGCTAAAAACTGCATAAAAACGCAAAAACAAAAGAAATTCGTAAAAAAGCGCAGATGGGACGCCGCATTAGCGGCATAAAACGGCAGGGATGCTGGATTTTGAGCTCATTTTTTCCGGGATGTGCGGGAATGCGCGCGGAATGGGGGCGCGGGGGCCGGTCGAGGGCGACCGGGGATGGGGGACGGTGCGGTTGCGTCGGCGGCTGTGGTGCGAGGGGCTATTTTGCTTTTGTCGGGCCGAAGGTATAGCGGACCGAAACGGCAAAGGCGTCGGGGACGAAATTGATATCGGGAAGGATATCGAGTTCCGGCTTCCAATCGATCGAAAGGTTTACCGGCGCGTTGGTGAATTTATAGTCGAGTCCGATGGCGCCGGTGGGGCCGAGATAGGTGTTCCTATCCTGCCAGCCGAGATAGCCGCCGACGCCCCAGAACCAGGTGAAGCCGGGGGTGGCGCCGATGAGCTGATGGCGTTCGTAGAGGCCGCCGAGTCCGAAACGGGTTCCCCAGGAGACGAGGCCTTCGACGGCATTGGTCTCGTCTAAAAAATATTTGACGCTGACGGAGTTGCCCAGGGTGGGGTCAGCGGTGCTCAAGCGCAGACCGATCGCCAGTTTATAGTCCTGTGCGGACAAGCGGTTATAGCAGCCACTGATGGCCAGGATGGCCACGCAAAAGGTGAGGGTGCGCATATATTAATAAGGGATTTTTATTCCAACGTCCATGAGACCGGGAATAGTGCAGGCGGTTTGTTAGAGGTTTCTTAATGTTGGACCGTTGGGGCTGCGGCTGTGGCGGGTCAGCTAGTGGTTGGCTGTGGATGCGGGGGGTGAGGCCGTGTCGGAGGTATCGTCGAAATCTTCCTCCTGTTTCCGTTTCACTTCTTCGAACAATTCTTGTTTGCTTTTGGGCCGGCGGTCTTCCTGCCATTTGAAACCACGGAGGATCATGTCCTCAAAAACGACGTGTTTGAATGGATACATGGTTCCTGACGCATCGTTACGGAAGATCACGCGGTTTAGTTCCCGGCCGTCGGGTTTTCCCGTGGAGTCGTATTTGGGCTCGAAGCGCATATCGATTATGTCGGCATGGGCCTTGTTGACGCCGGTGTAGGCTTTTTTCTCATCGGCGACATAGTAGATGCTTTCCGCATTGCCGCGGGCGCGGATATAATCGATCTCGCCATTCTTGAAGAAGGCGTTGATGGTCGTGCCTTTGAGCTGGTTATAAAATTCTTTGGCTACTTTTTGGACGGCCAGGGCGTTTTCGAAGACGTAGAGGCGGTTGGCCTTTTTGTTCTTCGTATACACGTACATGGTATCGCCGGTGATCTGGTAGCCGCCGTTGCCCCAGGCCACCGGGTTATAGAACAGCCGGAAGATGGAGTCTTTCGACGAATAGTACAGGCTGTCCGAGACCGCTTGCAGGGAGTCAGAGTAGATACGCACGTGGTGATAGCCGATAACGAATCGCAGGGTGGTATCGGTGGTGGGCAGCCGGCCGATGGAATCCGCTTCGTGTCCGGGCAGCGGGGCTTCGACCGTATCGCGGGGCGGCGGTCTTCGGATCCGGGCGGCGATGGCGAGGCTATCCCGTCTTCGGATGGCGTTGGCGCTATCGGTGAGCCCCACGCGATCGAGGCTATCGATAAAAGCGACATGGCGGAGGCTGTCGTTTCGGGCGACGACCTTTAGACTATCGTTGATGGCCACTTGCCGGAGACTGTCGGCCGTGGCGCGTTTGCGTGCGCGTTGCTTAGCTTTTTCGGCCTGGAGGCTGTCGGCGATATCCTGCTGGCGGATCCTGAGACTGTCGTTGTAGCGTTTCTGCTGGGCCTTGAGACTGTCGGCCCGGTCCCTGGCGAGTTCTTTGAGGTTGGCTATGGAGTCGCGTCTGGCCTGGCGCGCTGCCCGTTTTCTGGCTTTTTCTTCTCTTGCCAGCTCTTTTGGTGTCGGCGGGTTGATCCGGCGGATATCCGTTTTTGTGATCAGCTCTCTACCTGTGCTGTCGGTGATGCGGGCGACCTCGCGCGGGGAGATATCGCCGCGGGCGCGATGGAGGCTGTCGAGGGCGATACGGCCGAGGCTGTCGGCGACGCCGGGTCCCAGGCTATCGCTAAGGTCTTTGATCTCCGTGGTGTCGCCGTTGGCGCGGGCTATGGAGTCCTTGCGGTTACGGGCCAGGGTTAAATTGTGCAGGCTGTCGGCGGCCCGTTTTTCCAGGCTGTCGACGTATAATCGATGGACGCTGTCCTGATAGGCCAACCGTTTTTGGTCGGCTTCGAAGTCCACCAGCCGGCGGGATTCGAGGGTGTCCGCGGTGACATAGAGCGAGTCCTTATCGCCCTGTTTGATGATCATGAGCGGGCGCCTGGTGGCAAAAAAAGTATGTTTCTTTTTGTCGTTGAGCATGTAGTTGGCCAGCAGCTTGATATGTTGGGACGTATCCACATAGATAGCGTTGCCGATGGCCGTGGCCATGCCGGTGGAGTCATCCATGCGGACGCTGTCGCCGGTGAGCCGTTGGGAGCCTTCCGTCATGACGGGCCGTTTGCCGAATTCCGCCCGGCGGTTGCGGAGATCATAGAAACCCGAGCGGGTGCGCACGGTACGGTGGGAGCTGTCTTTGAACTGGATAAAGGTCTCGGTGATAAAGGTGGAGATCTGCGTTTGCGTGTTATAAAGCAACGAGTCGGCGGAGAGATCGTATTGCGGGTCGCGCAGGACGACGTTGTCATAGAAATGGATGTCTTTGGTGTCCTCGTGATAGACGCCGCGTTTGCTGGTCAGGACCGATTGTTTGTTGACGAGGCGGCCGCCGTTCTCATAGGTTCCGATATGCAGGGCGAGGTCATAGACAAGGAAGTCCGTGGTCAGCACGCCTTTGCCGTCGGTGAGCTTTACGTTCTGCAGAAAATAGAGCATTTTTCTACCGGGTTGGTAGTTGAGGTGGTCCGAATAGATATCTATGGAGTCGTTGTCATTGATATGGACGTGGCCGAAGCAATCCATGAAATCCGCGCGTGGGTGCATGATCAGGCTGTCGCAATACAGGAGCGTCTTATCCTGCCGGATGGCGACATGGCCTACGAGGGTCTGGTATACATTGGCGGTATCTGACTGATCAT
>DASZOW010000333.1:0-14930 GCA_035550615.1 Puia sp. | reverse complement strand
CTCTGGATCAGCACGGCCAACGGCCTCTCGCGGTTCGACCAGGCGTCGGGGCAGTTCCGCAACTATTTCGAGGCGGACGGTTTGCAGAGCAACGAGTTCATCTACAATGCGGCGCTCCGTCTTCGTAGCGGCGAATTCGCCTTTGGCGGTATCAAGGGATTCAACCTCTTCGATCCCGGCGCCATCAAGGAAGTCGGTCGCATGCCGAGACTTATGCTGACCGGCATCACCGTCAACGGCACGCCTGTAGAGAAAGATGCATCCGTGGTTTCCCGATGGGGCGCGGACCAGGTACAGGAGATCCGTGTGCCTTACCGCAAGGCCTTTTTCAGCTTCGACTTCACGGCGCTCGAATATTCCGCGCCTAAAGAGATCAGCTATGCTTACCGGATGGATGGTTGGGATGCTCGATGGACGGAGGCCGGTGGTCAGCGGAAGGCCATCTATACCCACCTGGACGAAGGTTCCTACATCTTCCGTGTCCGCAGCACCAATGCGGAAGGGAAATGGAACCCTGCGGAGATCGCGTTGCACATCGTCGTCCTGCCGCCCTGGTATCGTACCTGGTGGGCCTGGACCTTATATGTACTCGCCGCCGCTTCCCTCATCGCCCTCTGGCTCGTGTACCGCGACCGCCAGACCAAGCTGCGCTATCAGTTTGCGATGGCGCGTGCCGACGCGGAAAAGGAGAAGGCCGAGAACGAACGGAAACTGTCCTTTTTCACCAATATCTCCCACGAGTTCAGGACGCCGCTGACCCTGATCATCAATCCCGTAAAGGACCTGCTCAAGCGGTCTGCCGACCACACCGAGCTGCATGTGATCCATCGGAATGCCCGCCGTATGCTCAGCCTCGTCGACCAGATCATGCTCTTCCGCAAAACAGACAGCGGCGCCGACACGATCCTGCCCGTAAAGCTCGATCTCTACCAGCTATGCCGCGAGGTCTATTTCAGTTTTACGCAGCAGGCGCGGTCGAGGAATATCCGCTATGAATTCGATTGCGACAGCCAGGCCACAGAAATTTACGCCGACCGGGAAAAATCGGAGATCATCCTGTTCAATCTTGTTTCTAACGCCCTTAAGTATACGCCGGACAACGGCAGCGTATTCCTGCATATCCGCGAGTATCCCGACCGGCTGGCCGTCGAGGTTGCCGACAGCGGTCCCGGAATTCCGGCCGGGGTGGGGGACCGGATCTTCGAACGTTTTTACCAGGTCACCGGCAACGGCGCGCCGCCAAAGCCGGGTTTCGGCATCGGCCTGTTTCTTGCCCGGCAGTTTGCCCTTGCCCATAAAGGCGATCTGTCCTATAACAGCGAACCCGGAAAGGGCGCCGTGTTTACCCTGACGCTGCTCAAAGGCGTGGCGCATTATCACGGGACCGTGTTGCATGAGGACGACAGCAAACCCAGCGAGATCTTCCAGGAGCTGATAGATGAAGGCGCAGCCGAACCGGCGCCGACGCAGACCGTGGCCTCACCCGATGCGGAGACCCTGCGGACCTGGGTAGAAGAAAAAAAGACGATGCTGATCGTGGATGACGATACCGCCATGCGCCAGTATATTGCGGGCATGTTCAGGGAGACCTTTGCCACCTGCGAGGCCCAGGATGGCGACGAAGCCCTCCGGATCGTACGCGAGCATGCGCCCGACATCGTCATCAGCGATATCCGCATGCAGGGAATGAATGGCATCGATCTTTGCGTCGCCCTCCGCAAGGATCCCGCCACCGTCCATATCCCGGTAATCCTGCTTACCGGGACGCTGGCGCCCGAGCTGCAGCTGCAGGGGGTGGAAGGGGGGGCGGATGATTATCTGACAAAACCCTTTGATAAAGAATTGCTGCGTGCGCGTGTCGCCAATCTGCTTCAAAGCCGCAACAATGTTCGCAGATCGATCTTCAACGAGATCACCCATGGCCAGGATAGCCCTGCCCGCAAGATCAGCTCCATCGATAAAGCCTTTCTCGACCGGTGTACGGCGGTCATCGAAAACCACCTGGACGAAGAAGAGTTCAATATCCAGGCGCTTGCCATGGAGATGGGAATCAGCCATTCCAGCCTGTATAAGAAGATCAAATCCCTCTCCGGCCACTCCCTCAACGCGTTGATCCGGCTGGTGCGGCTCCGGAATGCGGCGATCCTGTGTATCAACACCGACTACAATGTCAATGAGATCGCTATCAGGGTCGGCATCTTCGACCGGACGCATTTTCGCGAACAATTCCAGAAGGTCTATGGCATGACGGCCGCGGAATATATCCGGAAATACCGGAAGCCGCTGGCGTCGGAATATCCGCTACGGCAGATGCCGGGGGGAAAGGGGCCGGCCGGGGGAAGCGGGTTGCCCGGGAGGGAGCCGGCCGAATGAAAGGGTGGGCCAGGCAAGCGGGTTGCCGGGAGGGAGCCGGCCGAATGAAAGGAGTCCGGCCAGGCATCCAAAGATGCAAAATAACAGTTTGCCCTCTTCTTATACCGATCAACCTTCCGCGGAGGGGGCGTCTCCGGGTAGCTTTACGGCATGTATAAATGCTTGCTACTTTTATTTCTAAGCGTGCCTTGTTTCGGTCAGCAGCTGACCATCTATCCTGCTGTCGAGGCGCTGAAGCCCGGCGCCGGTTTCAAAGTGCGGGTCCGTATTCCGGGGCAAGCCTGGAAAGATCTGCCGACATACGCCGTTGCCGTAGCCGATGGCGGTCACGGAACTTTTCTGCCGCGCGAGACCTCGTTTGGCTACTTCGATTTCAGGGGGAGGGTCGACGTAGAGATCACTGGCAAAAGACCCTTTGCGAAGGCGGGCATCCGCCCTTTGTCCTATAATATCCGGCCGCAGATCGCGGGCAGGACGATCACCTTTTCGCTGGACCAGCCGCGGAATCTTTGCATTGACCTCGATGGCGACATCTTTCATAACCTGCAGCTTTTCGCCGGCGCGCCGGAAACGTCGATACCCGATAAAGCAGATACCAACACCATTTATTATGGACCGGGTGTCCATGCGGTCGGCACCGTGAAGGTCGGCAGTGGAAAACAGGTCTACTTAGCGGGCGGCGCGGTAGTGGAGGGGCAGTTCCTGATCGATCATGCCGCGCATGTTCGCATCTCGGGCCGCGGCATCCTCTACCAGCCATCGGGCAATGAGTCCGGGTACCACTCCCGGCATGACGCCTTGCGGATCGACTTTTCCAGGGACGTCCGGATACAAGGACTGATCGTCATCCCCAACACCTATACCGTGCTCATGGGCTCGAGCCGCGATGTCGAGATCCGCGATCTGAAATCTTTTTCCGCCGGCGGGAATAATGATGGTATAGATGTCTTCTGCAGCGAGAATGTGGTGATCGACCATGTCTTTATGCGGAATTCGGACGATTGTATCGCCATCTATGGGCATCGGTGGCGATATTATGGCAATACCCGGAATGTCACCGTCAGCCATTCCAGCCTCTGGGCCGACGTGGCCCATCCGATCCTGGTAGGCACCCATGGGGACCCTTCCCATCCCGACACGCTGGAGAATCTGTACTTCACCGACATCGATATTCTCGACCATCACGAGAACCAGATCGACTACCAGGGCTGCATGAGCCTGAATGCCGGGGACAGCAACCTGATCCGCCACGTCCGTTTCGAGGACATCCGGGTTGAAGACTTCCGGAAAGGACAGCTCGTCAATCTGCGGGTCATGTTCAATAAAAAATACAACACCGCGCCGGGCGCAGGGATCGAGGATGTATTGTTCAAGAATGTCACCTATACCGGTACCCATGCCAGCCTGTCCGTGATCGCCGGCTATGACGACCGGCGGCCGGTAAAAGATATCCTGTTCCAAAACCTGGTGATCAATGGGCGAATGATCGCCGATGATATGCCCGGCAAGCCCGGCTGGTACAAGACCTCCGACATGGCCGGCTTTTTTGTGGGGGAGCATGTGGATGGTTTGCGGTTTGTGGGGCCGGGGGGCGGACGGACGCCGTCGCTATTGGGGGAGGCAACCGGTCAAAAATAACCGGTTTGCCCTCATTTTATGAGAATGCCCCCATGTCTTTGAGCCTTGATGACACTAGTTTTATCATATCAAAAGATTTTTAAAACGATTGCTTATGCCTATCCCAGCCAATACCCCCACCCGGGGAAATAACCGGATCATCGCCATGCTGGTAGATCAGATCTCGGACCCTTTTCTGGCCGAATTTGCCCGGCGGCTCGATCGCAGGGCGCGATGTCTTGGATATAAGCTGGTGTTTGGCAACACCGAAAGCGATATCCGGTTTACGACCAAACTGATATCCGTATTTCATAATATGAATGTGGCGGGATATATCATTGCTCCGCCGGCCGGAATTGATTTCGATCTCAGGAAGCTGCTGAACAGGGACCGGCCCGTCGTACTTTTCGACACCGATGACCCCGGCGGGGGCGCCTGTCGGGTTTGCGCCGATAATTACCGGGGAGGATATGATGCGGTGGCGCATCTTGCAACCAATGGATACCGGGATATCGGTTTTCTTGCGCCCGACTCCGTCCAGAAGCGGATGGTGGACCGGCGTCAGGGTTATGAAAAGGCCGTCGAAGATTTTAGGTTGGAAACACGACTCGCGAAGATACCGGTCTTAGCGTCACCCGAAGCCATTGCCGCCGCGATCAAAAAATTGCTCTGGGAGACAGGATCGCTGGATGCGCTGGTGTTTGCAGACAACAATATAGCCTTTACCGGGATGGGCGTTCTGCGGCAGCTGAAATTGCAGGCCCCGCGCGATCTGGCCGTTGTCGCCTTCGACGACAATGATTATTTCTCGCTTTTTTCGCCCGGCATTACCGCGGTTACTCAGCCGTTGAACGAGATGGTGGAGAAGATACTGGAGTGCATTATACACCCGCGGGCCAAGACCGGTGGAACTGCTCCGGCCGCAAGGATAGGGGACGCTGCCGACACCGTGATCCTGCCGACCCGGCTCGTGGTTAGGGAGTCCTCTGCGCCGGCACCTGTCCGACGTCGGAAAGCGGCTTCAATGTTTCCCGGTGCGGCCGCCAAACTTTCGGAGATGTAAGCCGAGAAAAATATAGAACAGGCCTATTGTAATAAACGCAAAAGCCGTCCACACCACCAGGCTGAAGACGCCGAGGCGGGGATCCCACAGGATCATGAAGGAAAAGATCAACCCCGCTACACCGAGCAAGGCCATCCAGGCCCGTTCCGGCCAGATCACAGGCAGATCGAAACAACGGCCGATGATCGCGATGCTGCGGAACAACAGCCAGAAGCCCACGAAATAGGGAAGCGCCACGGCGGTGATCACCGGGTTTACGATCAAAAGCGCACCGATCACCAGGTCCAGTATACCGCCGGCAAGATGCCAGCCCCAGCCATGCACGGACCGGTAGTTACTTATCGCAAAAGCGATCTCGAGCAGACCGTTGACGATGAAGACACACTCGAAGATGATGCTCAAGCCCGCAAAGGTGGCCACGGGTTGATTCATGACACCCAATCCAAGCACGATCAATGCGCATCCCAGTACAATAAACAACCACCAGTAGCGGACGACCTGGCGGATCTCGGTGATCACATTCATATATACCTCCGGTTTGTGCTATGAAATTTACGAATAATTTCATCGATGCGGCGTCGATCTCCGTATCTTTAAAAATGCAACGAACCCTACTACTCGCCCTGTTTGCGCTCGTTTTATGTAAACTCCATGCCCAGCCCGCCGCGACTTCCACGGCAGTAACCGGTTTGCCAACCGCCGCCACTCCTCCGATGGGCTGGAACAGCTACAATTGCTATGGTTCGGCCGTCCATGAAGACGAGGTCCGGGCAAACGCGGATTATATGTTCCGGCATCTGAAGGCTTATGGCTGGCAATACATCGTCGTAGATTTCCTTTGGGCTTACGATAATCCGCCGGGCAGCCATATCGGCAATCCGTTTCAACTGCGGCTCGGCGATGGCTCGTATGTACCCTGGCTGGCCATGGACCAATGGGGCCGGCTGACACCCAATGTCAATAAGTTCCCATCCGCGTTCGGCGGTCAGGGCTTCAAACCGCTGGCCGATTATGTGCATACCCTGGGATTGAAGTTCGGCATCCACGTGATGCGCGGCATTCCCAGGCAGGCCGTCTGGGCGCATTCCCCGGTGCTGGGTACCGATGGCATCACCGCCGACCAGATCGCCGATACCAACTCCCGCTGTCCGTGGATGAATCACATGTATGGACTCGACATGCAAAAAGCCGGTGCGCAGGAATATCTCAACTCACTGCTTAAGCTATACGCAGAATGGGGGGTGGATTTCATCAAGGTCGACGACATCTCCCGGCCGTATCACCAGGCGGAGATCGAAGGGTATCGCAAGGCTATTGCGTCGTGTGGCCGCGACATCGTCATGAGCGTCTCGCCCGGTGAAACCCCACTTCGCGATTCGGTGCATGTGCGTGAACATGCGAACATGTGGCGCATGGCCGATGACTTCTGGGACAGCTGGAAGGAGATGTTGAAAATGTTCGATTATGCGGCGGCCTGGCAGGGTATCGGCGGCCCGGGTCACTGGCCCGATTGCGATATGCTTCAGATCGGTAAGATCTCCAAACGCGGTCCCGTAGGCCCGGAACGGTATAGCCGGTTCACACCGGACGAGCTGCGGACGCACATGAGCTTTTGGTGTCTCTACCGGTCCCCGCTGATGATCGGCGGCAACCTGCCCGAAGACCGGCCCATGGAAGACAGCTTGTATACAAACCCTGAAGTGCTCGACGTGAACCAGCAGGGTAGGGACCCGAAACAATTGTATAAGAAGAGCGACGGGATGGTCTGGGCGTCGGTGGCCCCGGCAGCTGCCGGTCATAAGGCCTGGTATGTGGGGCTGTTCAACCTGGGTGACACGCCTCAGCGCATCGCGATCGACTTCGGGGCCCTCGGTCTGCATGGCAAGGGCGCCGTCCGCGATCTCTGGAAGCGCGCGGATGACGGACGGTTCTCCGGTAAGTATGAACAGCTGATTCCCGCGCATGGATCGGCTTTGATCAAGGTGACCCGATAAACCCCTAGATTTGTAACATGACAATACTCAGATACACGGCGGCTATCGCGCTGCTCCTGGCGTTGCTGAACCCCGTACACGCACAGAAGACCAACTGGCAGAACATGGATCTGGCAAAGGATTCCGTATTCGGTATCAGCACGGAAAAGGCCTATTCTTCCTTATTGCAACATAAAAAGTCGCATACCGTCGTCGTGGGCGTCATCGACAGCGGCGTAGACACGGCACACGAGGACCTGAAACCCGTGATCTGGGTGAACCGGAAAGAAAAGCCCGCCAACGGCAAAGACGACGATCACGACGGCTATATAGACGATGTACATGGTTGGGATTATATCGGCGGCCCCACCGGTGATGTCGCGCATGACAATTTAGAGATCGTCCGGCTCATCCGGGAACAAAAGCCATTGTATGACAGTCTCGAAAAGTCGGGAGCGATCCCCGATCGATACAAGACGGGCTATGAGACGTATCAAAAGATGACCAAGGAGTACGAGACCGCCCTTAAGAATACGCAGGAGACCGTGGAAGGCATCACCCGGTTCAAGACGATCCTCGACTCCATGGTAAAGAAGATGGGTAAAGATTCCCCGACGGTCGCCGACTTTCAGGCCTATATCCCGGCCGATGGCCCGGAAGAGCATGTAAAGAATATCATTGTCCGCAACCTGGGACATGGGATGACCTATGCGAGCCTTGTACACGATGGTATCGAGGCTCCGCTGCAACATTTCAAGGACGAGCTGGCGTATCATCTGAATATCAGCTATGATCCCAGGTCGATCGTGGGAGATGACTATAACAATAGCAGCCAGAGAGATTACGGCAATGCGGATGTCACGGGACCGGACGCGCTCCATGGCACCCATGTCGCGGGGATCATCGGCGCGGTGCGTGGGAATGGGATCGGCATCGATGGCATCGCCGACAATGTCCGTATTATGGCCGTGCGGGTGGTGCCGGATGGCGATGAGCGGGATAAAGACGTCGCCAATGGTATCCGCTATGCCGCGGATCATGGCGCCAGGGTCATCAATATGAGTTTCGGAAAGGGCTGGGCGAAGGACAAGGCGGTAGTCGACGAGGCGGTGAAATATGCCGTCAGCAAAGACGTCCTGCTGATCCATGCGGCGGGCAATGACGGCAAGGATCTCGATGATCCCGAAAATCCGAACTACCCTAATCCTTATTATGGCGATAGCAGCGGGACGGCCGACGCCTGGATCACGGTAGGCGCCACCGGTTACACCGATGACTCCACGCTTGTAGCATCCTTTAGCAATTATGGAAAGAAAAGCGTAGACGTATTCGCTCCCGGCGTGCAGATCTATTCTTCCATTCCGGGCTCGAAATATGCCCGGGAAAGCGGTACCAGCATGGCCTGTCCCGTGGTGGTAGGGCTAGCAGCACTGATCCGTGAATATTATCCCAAGCTCAAGGCCGTCGATGTCAAACGCATCATCATGGAGTCGGTGGTAAAGCCTACTCATACAGTGATGGTCGGCCGCGGCGACAAACGCCGTGCGGTCATGCTGAGCGATATCAGCGTCTCCGGCGGTATCGTCAATGCCTATCAGGCGTTGCAACTGGCCGAACACTTCCGCCGATAGAGCACGCATCGGCTCCGGCTTACGGGGACCGGGTGATTGGCGGGGTCCCACGTTGTTCCGAGGTATGCATAAGGCCTATTTGACCGCCACGAGATCGATCTCTACCAGCGCATCTTTCGGTAGCCGGCTTACCTGCACTGTGGTCCTGGCCGGTTCGGGGCTGGGGAAATAATTGGCGTACACCTCGTTCATCGCTACAAAATCGTTCATGTCATGCAGGTAGACGTTTACCTTGACGACATCCGCGAATCCATACCCTGCGGCGTCCAGGACGGCCTTGATGTTATCGAGGGCCTGTACCGCCTGCGCCTTGATGCCGCCTTTGACGATCTGTCCATCCTGCATGCCTATGCTTCCCGAGACATACAAATGCACGCCCTGCGCCTTGATGGCCTGAGAAAAGGGACCGATGGGCGTGGGACTGAGCCTGGTGAAAACAGCTTCTTTCATATAGTTGATGTGGTGTTTTGATCACGCGTGGATCATCTCGCCATTGGCAAAAGCCCAATTCTCCCACTGGGTTTCTTTGAAGACGACAAAGATATCGTTGGGATCATAGCCAAGCTCTTTAACTTGTGTAATCAGACTGGCGAGGATCTTCTTTTTGACTTTGGCGCTGCGGCCTACCGAAAGCAGAATTTCGATGACCATGAACTGTGAAGTACGCGGTTTGCTGAGATCGGGATAATGTTTATCGAAAATAAAATTCTCCGGATCGAGTTCGATGAAACGCTGAAAGCGATCGGCGGCGGGGACTCCGGATTCTACCAGGGCGGCTTGTATGGCATCTCCGATCTGATGTTTTTGTTCTGCTGTTCTTCCTTTCCCTGATGTAATCGTCACTAGTGGCATATAGTATGTTTTAGCATAAAGGTAGGAACTTCGTGTAATGGCGGTGGGAAAATAAATGAGCGCAAGGGGAAGAAAGGGGAGAGAGACATTTGGAGGATTTGTAATTTTGGGGAAATCGTAAGGTATGGATGCTCCCAATATACAATTATATAATCTGCTTCGGCATGAGCTTCGAATGTCGGACGGAAAATCACTCGAGTTTATGCGTGTACTTGACAAAGAATACAAAAGCGGCGTTCGAGAAGATCTGGAACGCTTCGAAAAAAAGATGACCGAAGGCTTTCAGCGGATGGATACCCGGTTTGAAAAGATGGATACCCGGTTTGAAAAGATGGACGAGCGTTTTGAAAAAGTGGATGAGCGTTTTGAAAAAATAGATGAGCGTTTTGAAAAAATAGACGCGCGTTTTGAAAAGATAGACGCGCGTTTTGAAAAAGTGGATGAGCGTCTGGATAGCCTGGATACGCATATCATCAGCCTGGACGACAAAATAGATATCAATACCAATGAACTACGCGTTGAAATCCGGGACTCGAAGGTCGATACCATTAAGTGGATGGTGGGCATCTTACTAGCCATTGTCGTGATGATGCTTGGCATCATTTTCAAAAAGTAGATCGTGCGCGGGGCGTTTTTTTTGCGAAGACTCGTTCTGTCTGCCCACTGTCACTACCTCTCCTATCACAATAATAGCCGGATGGCTTAGACGATATTCCGCCGCCATCGTCGGCAGGGCTGCAGCCACGCCAACCGCCATCCGCTGATGCGGCAGGCTTCCGTGTTGAATGATCGCCGCGGGCATCTCGCCTAAACCTTCCTGGCGGTAAATGGCGGCTATTTCCTCCAGTTTCTTCATTCCCATATAGATCACGACGGTACTCCGGCTCTTCATGGCCAGCCGTAGGTCAGCGGAGAGTGCACCGTCCTTTTTGGTGCCTGTGAGAACCCATAAGCCATCACTGACCGCCCGGTGGGTCAGCGGAATATCCACAAGCCCCGTGGTTTGCATGCTCGTGATGCCCGGAATATAGGTGACTTTCATCCCCAGCTCCCGGGCCACCAGCGCCTCTTCGAACCCCCGGCCAAAAATAAATGGATCACCCCCCTTTAACCGGATAATAGTCCCACCCGTCCGGGACTTTTCCTCTATCAACGCGTGTATCGTCTCCTGGCTTGTGGAAAGCCCATACGGCTCCTTGCCGACACAGATGCGCTCACAAGCCGCCGGGGCCAGGTGCAAAAGGGCGGGATTGGCGAGATGATCGTATAGAATCGTATCGGCTTTTTCCAGCGCCCGCCAGGCCTTTACCGTCAATAATTCCGGATCACCGGGCCCGGCCCCGATCAGGATCAATTCAGCGCGGGAACTATTGATAGACTTCATATTATTTTAAATTTTATATAATGTATCTACCACAAGGTACCGACAAAAAATCACATTTTAGCCGTTTTAATATTACCTAAGTAGTGGTATTGATGAAAAATTTTGCGTAAAATTGTGTTGTAGTATTATATGTAATATAAAATAATATGTCTGAATCCATCAAGCCCATCGTCGTAGTCATAGGTAATGGAATGGTCGGCCACCGTTTCTGCGAGAAATTGAAGACCAAAGGCTTATTCCGGATCGTCGTGTTTGGCGAAGAACCCCGTTTTGCATATGACCGGGTACATTTGAGCGAATATTTCAGCGGCAAGTCGGCTGCCGATCTCAGTCTGCCTATGACAGGCTGGTTCGAAGACGAGGAGATCGTCCTGCATCTTGGCGATCCCGTCCGGGAGATCGATCGCCAACAGAAGGTCGTGCATTCCAACCGCGGTCTTGTTCAACCTTATGATATTCTCGTGCTGGCTACGGGCTCATCCGCCTTTGTGCCGGATATCCCCGGCGTCGAAAAGGCCGGCGTCTTTGTCTACCGGACCATCGAAGACCTGGACCGGATAAAGGCCTATGCCCCCAAAGCAAAGCGCGGCGCTGTCATAGGTGGCGGTCTGCTGGGTCTGGAAGCGGCCAAGGCCCTGCTCGATCTCGGCGTCCCCGAGACGCATGTCGTCGAATTCGCCCCGAGGCTGATGCCCCGCCAGATCGATAGCGCCGGCAGCGCCGCTCTTGAATCCAGCCTAAAGGCCCTCGGATTACAACTACATCTTAATAAGGTCACCCAGTCCATCGAAGGCCATGGTCATATCGAAGCCCTGCAATTTGCCGACGAAAGCCGCCTGCCGGTGGACATGCTGGTCATCTCCGCGGGTATCCGCCCGCGGGACGAACTTGCCCGGCTCGCCGGCCTCACCGTAGGCACCCGCGGCGGCATTGTCGTCAACGAAAAGCTGCAGACCTCGGATAAAAATATCTACGCTATCGGCGAATGCGCGTTGGCGCAAGGTATGATCTATGGCCTGGTAGCCCCGGGCTACGAGATGGCGGACGTAGTTGCCACTAACCTGGCGGAAGGCCACAAGACGTTTACCGGCTGGGACATGAGCACAAAGCTAAAGCTCATCGGCGTGGATGTCGCGAGCTTTGGGGACCCCTTTGCGGGGGAACCGGATAGCCGCAGTATTGTCTTCGACAACCGGCAGAAGGGTATCTACAAACGTATCAATATCAGCAGTGACGGCAAATATCTCCTAGGTGGGGTGCTGATCGGCGATGCGGCTACCTATAATATATTGTTGCAAACGGTGAACAACCGCCTGGTGCTGCCTGCCAACCCCGAAGACCTGATCCTTGGCAGCCGGGACGGCGCGGGAGAAGGCGCAGGGGTCATTAACCTGCCCGATGAAGCCCTGATCTGCAGCTGTGAGTCGGTGACCAAAGCCGCTATCTGCACCGCGGTTACCGAAAAAGGCATCGAATCGATAGATGCGATGAAAAAATGCACCAAAGCCGGGACCGGCTGTGGGGGGTGTATCCCGCTCGTCAAAGACCTGATCGCGGGAACGATGAAAGCCGCCGGCATCTACGTCCGCAGCACGATCTGCGAACATTTCGATCGCAGCAGGCAGGAACTCTTCGATCTCATCAAGCTCCATGAAGTACGCACCTATGAAGAAACGCTGGCCAAATGGGGAAAAGGCGATGGCTGCGAGGTCTGTAAACCGGCGGTGGCCAGCATCCTGGCCAGCCTCTGGAACGATGTCATCGCCAAGCAGGCCACCATCCAGGATAGCAATGACCGTTATCTCGCCAATATCCAAAAAGGCGGCAGCTACTCCGTAGTCCCACGTATCCCCGGCGGCGAGATCACCCCTGATAAGCTGATCGTGCTCGGAAAAGTGGCAAAAAAATACAAGCTGTATACAAAGATCACCGGCGGGCAACGGATCGATCTGTTCGGCGCTCACGTGGGCGATCTGCCGGCCATCTGGGAGGAGTTGATCGAAGCGGGTTTCGAGAGCGGTCATGCATATGGGAAGGCCCTGCGAACCGTCAAGAGTTGCGTCGGCAGCACCTGGTGCCGTTTCGGATTGCACGACAGCGTCTCGCTGGCTATCGAGATCGAGGAAAGATATCGCGGTATCCGCGCCCCACACAAGCTCAAAGGCGGCGTTAGCGGCTGTATCCGGGAATGTGCAGAAGCGCAGGGCAAGGACTTCGGGGTCATCGCCACTGAAAAAGGCTGGAATCTCTATGTCTGTGGCAATGGCGGCTCGAGGCCACAGCATGCCCAGCTGCTTGCCGCCGACATAGACAAGGAAAGCTGCATCCGCTACCTGGACCGTTTCCTGATGTTCTATATCCGTACGGCCGACCCGCTGACCCGTACCGCCACCTGGCTGAACAAGATGGACGGCGGCATGAGCTATCTGCGGAATGTGGTCGTCAACGACAGTCTCGGAATGGGTGCACAATGGGAACAGGAGATGCAGGCGCTCGTCGATAGCTATCACTGCGAATGGAAAGAAGTCGTCGGCGACCCCGAACTACGCAAACGGTTTACCCATTTCGTCAACGCCCCGCGGAAAAAAGATCCGGAACTGGAATTCGACGCCATGCGCGGCCAGATCAAGGCTAAAGAATGGTAACCGCAAGATAAAAACAACTAATTGAGATATGAATACGACAACCATCGAAGAGATCAAATGGCAGCTGGCCTGCCGGGTAGAAGACGTGCCCGAGGAAGGCGGCGCCTGCGTATTGCTGGAAGGCGAACAGATCGCCATCTATAATTTTGCCCGCCGTGGAAGGTGGTATGCCACCGAGAACCGCTGCCCGCATAGACAACAGATGGCGCTTGCCCGCGGCATGACGGGCAGCTTCGGCCCGGGCGGCGAGCCCAAGGTCGCCTGTCCCTTTCATAAAAAAACTTTTTCGCTGGAGACGGGCGCATGCCTCAGCGGGGATGACTATCGGATCCGGACTTATCCGGTGAAGGTTAGGAATGGAAAAGTATATATCGGCTTAGCATGATCGATTACAGACAAGCACAACGTATCCTCCTGGAGCACGCCCGCTCTTCTGGCGTGGAAGAGATCGGATTGGAACAGGCGCATCACCGGGTACTGCCGGCAGACGATCTCACCCGCAGCCCGCGTCGTTGCAGTGCCGCTATCATGGGAATGCTCGCATCCTTCGGCCGTAATACAGTTACGGTGGAACGCAGCCCACGAATAGCCCTGCTGACTACCGGCGACGAAGTAGTGCCTGCCGGCGCCGTCGCGGGCGTGGTTCAGATCCGCAACAGCAACCGCTGGCTGATCGACGCCGCTCTCCGGAAGAACGGGTTTTCGCTGTCTTTGTGCGAACACTCAACAGATGATCCGATGTTACTCCGCGAGAAGATCGGCGAGCTACTCGGATATGACGTGCTTATCGTCTGCGGCGGGGTTTCCGCCGGGGATGCCGATCACGTTCCGGCGACGCTGGCATCGCTCGGAGTACGGAGGCTTTTCTATAAGGTCGCCATCAAACCGGGCAAACCTACCTGGTGTGGGGTGCTCGACCGGAGGGTCATGGTTTTTGCCCTGCCCGGCAACCCGCTTGCCTGCCTGGTGAACATGATCCTGCTGATCCAACCCTATCTGCAAGCCTGCCAGGGGCTTCGTCCCGACGAACCGCTGGGTCTGCGGCTGGGCGCAGCTCGTAGAAAACGCCCTTCGCTGGACGAGTTCTTTCCCGTGCATTTGCACGGATCACCGGCCCGCGTAACGCCCGTGTCCACCAACGGCTCAGGCGATATCCGGCTGGCCATGCAGGCCAACGCTCTGGCCCTCCACCCCGCGGGATGTGACCATCTTGCGGAAGGAAGCGAAGTATTGTGCTACTCGATCTGACTTTCGATCAATTATTCCGGTTGCTGCCAATATCATTAACCAAAACGATCACTGACATGAGAACGATCATTACCGGAATGAGCATCCTCCTACTATCCAACGCTTCGCTTTCCGTCAGGGCCCAGCTCTCGCTGACGGGGCAGC
>DASZOW010000332.1:0-9421 GCA_035550615.1 Puia sp. | reverse complement strand
GATGACATAATTGTGTATGCCAAAGGCCCTTCGACCGGAATCATGCGCTTCATAGGCGGCTAACCACTTCGCATAGTTTGCTACTTTGTGGGTTACGACCTCGACATTATCGGGTGTCGTAACGATGGTGTTTACGGCTTTTGCTTTCGCGGCGCTGTCGGCTGCGGCAGTAGAGTCAGCGGCGGTTGTTTTTTCGTTGCCGTTGGATCCGCATGAAGTAAGGAAGATAGCCGTACCCAGCAGGAAACTGCCAATTCTGAAGAGCTTCATCGATTTTGAGTTTATGAGTTAAAAAATAGTGGGGGAGGTAAGAAACGATTCAGAAGATAAAGTGGTATTAAATATAACAATAATGTAATGCGGGGCCAAATTTTTGTTTAATCGTATCTTTATGCATATACTGCAAGCGTATGGGATTTTTTCGCCGAATCGAGGATTTCTTTCAAAAGCCACCGGGCAACACCATTGACTTCGCCGAGGCGGAGAGGGCGCTCCGATTGAAGCAGCTGCAGGAAGACAACGGGCCGTTTTCGTACACGGATGAGGCATTTACCTATTCCGTCGAGGGGCGGAATGTGACGGTGCGGTGGGCAGACATCACCCGGATCGTCGCTTACAAATTGGATAAGGGGGCCTACGATGTGGATTGTATACGCATCCTTTGGGATGGCGGCGAGCTGGTGGTTTGTGAAGAGGATGCGGGTTGGTACCAACTCATCAGCCGGTTGGACAATTTTTTGCCGGGGACTGTCGAATGGGAGGAAAACGTAAAATAAAAGCAAGAATGAAAGGGAAGCTATTTATGCTGGCGGCGCTTGCCGTTGTAACGATCCAGGTTAACGGGCAGGGACATGGAGGAATTCAGGAGACGGTGATGAAGCAGCGGGTAGACTCCATTGTAGAGGCGGCCATCGGCGCCGATCTGATCCCGGGGGCGGTGGTACAGATCGAGAAGGATGGGAAGGTCGTGTATTCGAAGGCTTATGGGTGGGCGCAGAAATATGATTTTGAACATCGGCTGGTTCAGCCGGCCCCCAGGGCAGATACGGCTACGTTATATGATCTGGCTTCGCTGACCAAGGTGGTGGGCACTACGACATCGCTGATGGTGTTGGCCGACCGCGGGCTGATCCGGGTCGACGATCCGGTGTCGAAGTATCTGCCGGGTTTCGATACGGGCGAGAAGAAGCTGATAACGATACGTCATCTGCTTACGCACACCGCAGGCTTACGCGAATGGTACCCGTTTTATTACCGGTCGGCGCATCGGGATTCGACGATCCGCCTGGCCGAGAGTCTGCCGTTGAAGTACCCGGTGGGCAAACAGCGCAAGTATAGCGATCTGGGATTTATCCTGCTCGGCGCCATCGTCGAAAAAGTATCGCATATGCCGCTCGACCGGTTCGAGCAGCAGAACGTGTTCCAACCGCTGGGCATGATTCATACGACCTATAACCCGCTGAAACATGGAAGGACTACCAATATTGCCGCCACTGCGCCGGGCAATCCATACGAATACCGCATGGTGCATGACTCCTCGCTGGGGTATACGGTACCGGGTCTGGACCCGCAGTCGTGGAACGGCTGGCGGCAGTATGTACTCAAAGGAGAAGTGGACGATGGAAATACATGGTATGCCAGCGAAGGGATCTCGGGGCATGCCGGGCTGTTCTCTACCGTGGGAGACATCCAGCGGTTGGTGAATATGCTGCTCAACAAGGGCATGGTAGGAAAGAAGCGGTTTATCTCCGAAGCGGTAATCCGGACCTTCCTGACGCCGGATAGCTTTCGAAATGGGTTAGGCTGGATGATGGACCCGGCGGATTCCTTTATGAAGAATGCGCCTGCGGGGTCGTTTGGCCATACCGGTTTCACCGGTACGAGTATCGCGGTGGTGCCGGAAGACGATTTGTCGGTGATCATCCTGATCAACAGGCAGAATGTAGGTTTGCGACCCAGTGGGTTTTTTTATAACCCGAATCCGGTACGGCAGGGTGTCTTCGAGGCGGTTATGGATTGGTGCCGGTAAAATGGCCCCGGGGCTATCGCGGGTTCTTTTTCCTGATAAAGCTTAGCACCTGGCCGATATCCGGTTGATAATGGTCCGTGGTGTCAACGACAAGCGTAGGCACATCCATATCTACAGGTATATAAGCGTCTGTCTGCAATCCTCCCGTTTCTTTCACGAGCTTATCGCCGTGAAACCTGTCCCTGTCCGGGTTAGTCTGCAATCTGTTTGCAAATCTCGCCCTGGCCAGGTCCGGCCCCGGCTCGCAGATGATAATTCTGATGTCCGTCTTATCCCGTAAGGTTAGAAGTTGCGGTTTCCACAGATGCTCCTGAAACGCCGCTTCAACAACGAGTGATACGCCTTTGGAGACCAGGAGATATATGACTTCGAAGAACAAACGATAGATATGCCATGCGGCGGAATTATCCAATTGTTCGTGTTGAACTCCGAGGGTGTTTATGTAACCTTCTTTCAATTCGTCTCTCGATATGAGCGGGCATTTGATCTCCCTGGCAAGGATAGCTGCCAGAGTGGACTTTCCCGAGGCCGGCCTGCCTGTAACAATGATCAACAAAGGCTTATTCATACAACGATGCTTTAGTAATAAGTTTCCGTGTGCAGGACAAAGCTAAAGAGTTATTTTTACCAATGCGGTTATATAAAATAGATTCGAGCCGAGCTCGGCGCCGGTGATCAGATGTTGGGGGACGACGTAGGCGGGGGATAGCATGAGTCTCGCTTTACCGAGGCCGTAGACGATCGGGCAGCTGAGTTCGTACGCCAGGATGTTGAATTGTTCACTCGTGGCGGTGATCTGCTGCTCCTGTACAGGGAGGAAAAGGAAGTTTTTTTCCTGGTAGTAGGTCGTAGTAAAATTCTGCGTTCCGGCGGAGATGGTAGCGGTCGGGTCAAAGACGAGGACGCCTTTTTTGCTGAGCACATTCGGGATACGGATGATGTGGTCGAGGCCGGCCTGGGCATTGTAGTCGACCTGGCTGCTCCAACGGGCGCTGGCGGTAAGGGTGATATTGGCTACTTTATTCAGGCGGGTCAAGCTGGCGGACGCCATCTCCCTGACGACGGACTCGACGAGATCGACTTCGGGCCGATACAAGAATCTCGATACGGACAGGTTGCCCGCCCAGTGTTTGCCGAAATTTCCGGCGCTGGTGCTGGTTCCGGCGTTGCCGGCGCCGCTGCTGTCGCCGGCGCTGATGCTGCCGCCGAAGTTATAGCCCGCTTCCAGCAGTGTCGCGGCATATTGAGATTGCAGGCTGTTCTCGACAAACACGAAAGTCGAGTTGACATAGAGTCCATTCTTTAGAGACAGGCCGATGAAGGGGCAGACGCCTTTGCTTTCGAGGCTATCCACACGGCCATAATAGTTCAGCCCGGAATTATAGATGACACCCGCATTGACGTGGACAAAGGCGGAGTCCTGGGCGTGGCTGAATTTAGCAATGAACAGGAAAGCGGGTATCAGACGGAGCAGACGTGACATGATTTTCATTTTTAAGACCGGGACAACCGTAGCTGCCCCGGCCGTTTTGGGAAGGATTAATGAACGGATACTTTACCGGCCGTGCTTACCGAAGCATCGGCATCGACCGGTTTGGTGGCTACAGCGGCATTGGTGGTGCTGGCGGCGCTTGCGGATGTACCGCCTGCGTTTTTGGCTGCGGATGCAGACGTAGCGGACTGGACTGACGTTGCGTGGGTGGCGTTGTTAGACGCTGCGACGGTTGTGCGAGCGGCTTTGGATGCAGTCGAAGCCGACGTTTGGGATGCCCTGGAGGCCGAGGTTTGGGCGGTCCGGGATGCAGTGGACGCCGAGGTTTGTGCGGTCCGGGAAGCCGTGGACGCCGAGGCCCTGGCGGTAGCGTTGGTCGTCGCCGTGGATGCTCTCAGCGCATTGCTAACGGCGGGGGTATTGACGTGGGCCGCCGAGTTTAGCCTGGCGTTGGCGACGGCGCCGAGACGAATCTGGGCGGAAGAATGATTAACGATCCCAAACGAAGCGATAACGATGGTTGCGATGATACTGCGTTTCATAATTACTGATTTTGATGGTTAAGAAATCCGGGCCTTGGCCCTTTGTCTTTGTATATCCATCCAACCAGAAATTTGTTACCCCCCGGTTACCGGTTTTTTGCCATTATTTTATCACTTTTTCCAATTCGCTGGCTTTCAAGTGTTCAGGGGCTGTGGTGGGAATCTTCCGAAGCCATGCCGACGCCAGGGCTTTATTCTTTTCCCCGGCATAGGTCAGGGCCATATAAAAGGCGGCATCGTTTTTCAACACAGAAGCCTTGTCATATACCTGTTGCAAGGATGTGCGGGCGAGCTGCAAATCACCGGTATGCCAAGCTGCTATCCCCCGGTAGAAGAGGGCCAGCTGGCTGCTGCTGTCGGCCGTGACTGCCTGGTTCAACAGCGGGAGGGCTTTTTCGAATTGTTTTTGGTTAAAGAATGTGGCGGCTTTTTGAAGGAGGGTATCGGTTTGGAGACCTCTTTCGGTAATGCCGATCATGGTCGTTTGGCCGAGCTGGTCAAGCTTGCGGGAATAGTCGGGTGGCCACAATAGGACAATGGCGACGAGGATGCAGGCGGCGGCTACTGTCGTCAGCCAGCGGAGGGTGAATTTTTTTTGATTGAAATATTGTTTGTTGAGCCGGGCGGTTCTTTGGGTCAGGGCGTCGCGGGTCTGGTCTTCGGGCAGCCGTGTTTCGAGAATGGCTTTCAGCTGCCGGTAAAGGTCGACATCCGCGGCCAATCGGGGATCGGTTTGCATCGCCGCTTCGAATGGACCCAGCTCTTCCGGGCTCAGCTCGCCATCGACATACCGAACGATCCATTGATTATCGTAGGTGGCCATAAGTTAAGATTTCTGTGCTTGTATATAGGATAAGAGTGTCGCCATACATTCGGATTTCTTTTTTCGCAGATAGCCGTAGGTAACGCCCAACTGTTCGGCGATCTTCTCCTGGGCCTCGCCGGTGAGGGTGAGCCGAATGATCTCCCGGCATTTCTCTGCCAGTCTTGCAAACTGCTCCATAAACAACCGGGCGCGTGACTCCTCTGCCGCGAGCTGCTCTGCCCTGGCAAAGACGTCCTCTCCCAACAGAGATACTTGTTCGGTGGAATTTGTTACCCGGTGCAGACCTCTTTTCTTTTGGAGGTTGTACCACTTTCTTTTGCAGACGAGTAACAGAAAGGCTTCAAAGGGACAGGTGAGCTGCAGGTCCTTGTGGCGGGCCTGGTTGTAGAGATCGATCAGCGCCTCCTGAAAGATATCGGCCGCATCATCCTCCGACCCTCCGTTCTTACAAATAAAATTTCGGATGGCGGCGGCGTATTTCCGGTAGATCGCATCCACCGTGGGGCCGTCGTTTGCTAATAGACCCTGGATATAGCGCTGGTCCGGATGTATCGGCATTCCAAAGATTTTGAGCGAATATAAAAAAATACGGTAAAGGGGGTAACAAAACAATGTGCCGGTTGATATCTTTAAGGTATGAAGGTGACGATATTCTGCATATTGGCGCTGTTGGGACTCGATGCTTTTTCCCAGGACACTATTCCGCCTGCACTGCATATCCAGGAAATCGGCGATAGTGTCAGGTTATCCGCTACGTTGAGGCCGTTGAGACAGATCGTCGGGGCGCCGTCGGCTTTTTATAGCTATTTCTGGGAGCTGGGGGATGGGCATTTTAGTTTCGACAAGGCGCCTGTCTATGCGTACCATGATACGGGGACCTTTGCTATCCGGCTCTACGCCACCAACAATTACGATGACGGCAAGGCGCCGCCTACCCGCCCGAGAAAGGTAAAGATCAAAAAGAAGTCGGTGAGCAAGGATGCCTGGGCGTCGCATTTTTTTCATGGGAGTGGAGATGTCGAGATAAAGATCAACAGGTATCCGAAGCCGGGTGAGGATTTCGTGGCGATCATCGGTTATCGTAACCAGTATGCCGACAGTCTAAGCGGGAACATCGTATTATTCTATAATGACCGGCAGCTGCAACATGAAGGTTTTTCGCTTGCCGAACAGCGGTTTTATCATAAAGAAGACAGCGGAAGTCTCGAGACGCTGATGGCGCGGGTGGACCGGAGGGCGGAACAGGAGGAGGGGGCGCTTGCTTTTGGCCGTCGGGGGCATGGGCCGATGATCGGGGAGGCGGGCGGATTGGGCGGTGATGGAGGCGCCGGTCTTCCGGTGTTTGCCAGCGAGACGCAGAGCATGTTGCGGTCGTTGGAGAATAGTTACAGCAGCCATACGGTGGTACATTTCCGGGCGATCGGCCGGGGTTCGGAGCGGTTTGTTTTTATGGATATGAATACGCTGCCCAACATGCTGCAAGACACCAATGCTACCGTGGGGCTTTCGGCCATGCTGGTGCCCGATGACCAGAGCTTGCCGCCGCAACTATATGCGCTGGACATGCAGGTCGTGTCTTCACACGATCCGAACCGGATGATGTTGCGATCGCGCCGGATCAACTATCGCTTTTTCAAGCAAAAGAAGGAGCTGCTTTACCGGGTGGAATTTCAGAATACCGGCACGGGGCCTGCGCGTCATATCTCTATCGGTTTAGCCATTCCCCCCCAGCTGGACCCCGAGAGCATCCGGCTCAATGCGATGAGACCGGTCTGTAAGTGGTGCGATTCGGCGTATACGCGTCAGAGCTGTATCGATACTATCCGGCGCGGGGATTCGATCTATTTTGTCTTTGACAATATTTATCTTCCCGGCATCCAACAGGATGGGGTAAGCGACAAGGACAGCACGTCGGGCTTTGTAGAATATGCGGTAAGATTCAAGCGAAAGCCAAAGAAGATACCTTTCAGCACACAGGCTGCGATCGCCTTCGACCGGCAGGCGCCGCTATTCACCAATAAGGCAACGGCGCGGTTTATCAAGGGGCTCTCACCGGGGATCATGGTGGGATACAGTGTGCTGCCGGGTAATGGCGGCTATTCCGCGAGCGGGCCGCTGCAATTTGGGTATGTGCTTGCGCCATATTCCCCATTTCGCCCATATTTTCAGGCCGAAGCTTTTGTGGGACTGCTGCAACAGGATGCCTTTACGAGTACGGTGGTCAAAGACAACAGCGACACGCTGATCGGTGGGCTACCCTTTATTATAACCGGAAGACAGACACGTACGACGGTCAACCGGAACAGCTTCGAGATAACGCCGCTGCATTTCAGATACAATATCGGCAAGTACTTCGGCATCGGGGCTGGCGCCATGGCGCAGATAAATATATCCGAGCAGACGACGACGGAGAACCGCGCCTATTTTGTCACGCAGCTGCTTTCGCAGGATGTCCATACGGCGGTGACTACGACCAAATCCGGGGTAACCTACCTGGGCAGTGTCAATTTTGCGCCGTTTATCGATGTGCAGGCCGGTCTTGTGCGTCATGGCCCGGTGGTCGGCGTACGTTATATGCGGCTTGTAAAGGGGGATGTAACGAACCGGTTCTGGCTTTACGCGGGATTTAAGCTTTGATTTATTATCTTGAGGGGTGTTGAGGAAATATCTGACGATACCCTTGATCTTTATATGCGTGGCATGGAAGGCTTTTTCTCAGCCCGATCCGGCACTTTCTTCACGGCTATCGGCGCTGCGCGGCAATGACGATCTCTCCGGGTGGATCTATGCACAGATACAATGGACGGCAAGGGCTCCCAGCAGACGAAGCGATCAGCTGGTAAGGGCCGTGCGGCAGGCCTGGCGACGGCCTCAAAGTCCGGAGGAAGAGCAGGCCTGGCTGGATCTGCTGACGAATGAAGGATATAGCCTGCTGCTTAGCGGATCGATAGTACCTTCTACCGATGCCTATTCCGCCGCTTATGATTTTGCGCGAAACCATACGGCCATCGCAGACGCAGGCCTTGTGCTCGAGACGGTGCTCAAGCCGTTAGGCAATAATTATATCCGGCTCGGGGATTATGAGCAAGCCTTATATATCCACCAAAAGGCTGCCGCACTTGCGCTGGCGCTGGGTGACCACGACGCGCTGGCGGGTGAATATAGCAACCTGGCGAATACCTGTGGTAATATGGGGCGGACTATGGCGGCGCGGGATTATTGTCGTAAGGGGCTCGCCGTGGCCCGGCCGCGCTCCGCGATGGCGGGGTTGCTTTTTTCGGAACTGGCCGATACCTACCGGGAGATGGGAATGACGGACAGCGCCAAGCAGGCGATACGGCAAAGTATCGGGATCTTACGATCGGCGCATGACCATCCTTCCGCTGCGTTTTGGTTGCTGATGGCGTATCAGTCGGCGGGTGACCTTTATGGTGTAACGAAGCAGGCGCTGGAATTTTATGAGCAGGGGCTTACGCTGCAGTGGCGGCTGGCACTGGCGCCGGGTGAGGAGAGGCAAAGGGACCGGGCAAAGTTGTACTGGCGTTTGGGGGCGCTGTTTGGCGAGCTGGGGCAAAAGGCGGAGGCTGTCCGCTGGCTGGATTCGTGTCTGGCGGTGCTGTTACCCGGGCGGTCGATGGCGGCGTTGCGTGTTTCGGACGTCTATGCGGAAAACACCCTGGCCGATGCGTTATATGCGCTTGCCGGGTTGCAAAGTGACCCGGATGAGGCGATCCGCTTTTATGAACTGTCCTTTGCTACGGAGAGAAAGGGACGGCAGCAACTGATCACGACCAGCTCCAAAGAAAGATGGGTGGCGGATTCGCGTAGCCGGTACGAGGCGGCTTTGCAACTGGCCTGGAATGCATGGAACCGTACGGGGCAGCGAAAATATGCATCTGCGATGCTTCGGTTTATGGAAAGCAGCAAGGCGCAGCTTTTACTCGACGAGATCTTGCAGCAACAGCAGTTACGCATGGGCAAGGAGGATAGTACCGGTTCCCGCATCCGGTTACTCGAAAGGGCGAAGGCTTATTATCAGAAGGAAATGATCGGTGGGAGAGACAGCGTGGTTCTATCGCGGCTTCGCGAGACCGACTGGCAACTGGCGCACTTACGGAAGATGGATGCTGTCGCTGACGCGCCGGAGGTCCTTTGCGATGACCTGTGGCGTTCGATCCCGTCCGGGATGGTCACGAGGAGCTATTTTGCGGGGCAGAAAGTCTTGTATACAATCGAATGCGGCCGGGAGGGGATCCGGTATGTCGACAGGATCGAGCTAAGCGCGGGTTGGCAGGATAGCGTACGCGCTTTTATTCATCGTTGGTTCGGTTCCGGACCCAATCATATGATCGATGATCCGGCGGCTTATTATCGGGAGGCCAGTAAGATGTATCAGCGGTTTTTTGGGGGGCGGCCTTTGGACGCGGGCTTCGCATATATGCTGTTGCCGGATGGGGCGTTGAGCTTATTGCCCGTGGAGGCGCTGATCGCGCAGGGGGCTTCTGCCGGGGGGACACAGTCGACGGCGCAGG
>DASZOW010000331.1:0-6219 GCA_035550615.1 Puia sp. | reverse complement strand
GAAGAACAATACAACCCCTATAAGTTCTGGTTTGAAGAATTCAAAGTAAAAAGCTTTTCTGATTGCTTTTGTTTTTCGGTTCCATTAGAATTCGAAAATGGTAGTAAGGACTATAAACAAAATTTAGTAGCATTTTACGTATGGCTTAAGGTTTTTTATAATGAAATGCTAGCGAAAGGATTTTTGTGTAGAGGAGGAATCGCTCAAGGCTGGCATTACATTGATGAAGACATTATATTCTCCCGTGCTCAAATCGACGCATATCAGACTGAATCAAAAATCGCCAACCATCCTATAATTGCTATTCATGAAAGCTTAGTCAATGGCATTCAAAGTGAAGGAATGAAAGAAACCATCTACTACAAGTACATGTTTGCACATGACAATGCGGGCAGAAACTTTCTTCATCCTTTCAATTATTCCATTGTCGATGAGCTTTTCTTTGGATTTAGGCAGGGTCAGCCTATCCAAAAGGATTGGGACGAACAAAAAGAATTGCTGACAATGTATTTGAGTATTTTAGAGACGAAAATCAGCCGAGATTCTGGAAATAGTTTTGTAGATAAATCCCAGTGGTTAAAAGAGTTTATTTTATACACATTGGACGGAAAATACTGTGACAAATTTTACTCCGGTCTTTCAATAGACTAATAGCTTGGCTTTCGCCACCGACTAGTTAGTATTATCAGCGTTGAAAAGTCCTATTTTATATTGGACCGACATCATATCTGTGCGTATGGTGTGGGTGTCCACCCGTGCATAAGCTATGGTAGTTTCAATCCGATCATGTCCCATCATTTCCTTGATAGAGGTAATTGGAACACCTTGCGCAAGAGTCACGGTGGTGGCGAAGGTGTGACGGGCAACATAAAAGTTAAGAGGGAATCCTATATCGCAGATTTCGCTAATGATTTTCAAATTGCCATTTAAGTCTTTATTGGTTACAAGTGGGAAGACCGTGTCACGTTTTATATCGCCTTTTTTCCACCGGTGTTTCTTCAGGACAGCAAGAGCAGGGCTAAGCAAGGGAACATTAGCTGGAATAGAACTTTTGGCCCTAGTATAATTAAGCCAGGTCAATCCGTCAGATGCAGTATAGATTTGGTGAGGTTTCAGGTTTTGAAGATCTACTGGCGCCATACCAGTGTAACAGCAAAAAACAAAGAGATCTCTTACCAAGTCCAGCATGGGATTTTGCAAAACTTTACTTTCAAGAGACCGGAGCTGACCTAAATGCAGAATTTTGCTCTCGTATCGCTTCTTCCGGATTTTAAACGTAGCAAATACGTTCTGACCAATAAAACCCATTTCGCAAGCCCAGGTCATCATTTTCTTTAACCGTTCTAGGTGCTTCATGCATCCATTATTGGAGCATGGATCATTCGGTTTTAAAGGATTCGTAAGAATATACGTTTTGAGCTCGTCTATAAATGAATAGGAGAGGAACTTCAATAGAACATCACCAGTCTTATACTTTGCCTGGCAAAAAGCCATGACGTAGTCTCTTGTGGCACGATAATTTTTCAAACTGCCCCGAGCAAGTTCAGACTTATATTTTTCAACGGCCTTATCGATCAACTGCAGAATGGTATAATCAACCTTTTCTTTACCGAGATGGATATTTTTGATAGCTTGGGCCGAGACCTCTTCTCCTTTCAATTTAAGATCAAGATAAATTGCAGTCAACCGGGTCCTAATCTTATCCAGGTACAACGCAAGCTTAATCAAATCATCGCTATGCTTTTTAGGCGCCCCCTTGCCCATATCCCAATCCAGCTTATTTATACTACTCCATACACAGAGCTCCTTAGGGCGATGTTTAGTAGTCTTAATACAGCAATAAATGCTATAATCTTTTCGCTTGTTCTTATTTTGCCGAATGTAGAAACTGACATCAAATCTGTTCAAATTTTTCATCAAACAATACTTTTCATAGGCTTATAGAAAATTGATAATCAATCACTTTAAAAGTTCGAATCCAGGCAGGATTCGAATTATTGTTGGAACATACTGAATTACATGGGATTATACAGGCGATTGTGTTAAACTCACCGGATAACTCACCAGAATCGAAAGGACAACTTTAAGGGAAAATGCGAATGAGGATGACTGATAGAAAGCTAAAACGCTGATATTGAATACCAGTTACTCAGTAATCTACTCAGCAAATAGCTCAGTCAAAAACAAAAAAGTCCGCGATATTATGAAGAAACTGGGAATAAAAAAAGCTGCAAATCAGAGACTTGCAGCTATCGTCGGGAAGACAGGATTCGAACCTGCGACCCCCTGGTCCCAAACCAGGTGCGCTACCGGCCTGCGCTACTTCCCGAACGGATTAAACCGGTTGTGCGGCGCGTGTTGGCCGCACTTGCCCGCCGGATCGGGGGACCCGGCTGAGGATCGCAAAAGTAATACTTTATCCCGGAATTCCCTACTTAGAAGTGGAGGAATTGGTCGCGGCATAGCGAATAATGTCGTTGCCGGTGACAATGACGTTGCCATCGCAGTAAAGCGCTACGTGGATCATCGCCAGCCCGACCTCGGACAGCGTCGCGAAGCCGTTGGGAAATAGCGCACGGCCGATGGGAAAAAGCCAGTTTATGTACCTGTAAAATTTGTGGGCATGGGACAATCCGGGAATAGGACGGATAAAACCCGGACGGAACGCATACACCCGGCGGAAGGGCAGCTTCATCAAATCATTTTCGGTCTTTCCTTTGACGCGCGCCCAGCGGCTCCTACCCTTTTCGGAGCTGTCGGTGCCCGCCCCCGAAACGTAACAGAAGACCATGCCGGAATTTAGCCGGCTAAGGGTTTCGGCGACGCGCATCGTCAACGTATACGTCACCCTGTAGTAGTCCTCCGCAGGCATCCCCACCGAACTCACACCCAGACAAAAGAAACATGCATTGTACCCGGACAACTGCGTCTCCACAGGGGAAAGATCATAAAGATCCGGATGAACGATCTCTTTAAGCTTGGGATGGGAAAGACCCAACGGCTTTCTATTCACGATCAGCACGGCGTCAACCGCAGGATGCTGCAGACACTCATGTAAAACGCCTTCGCCGACCATGCCCGTGGCGCCGGTAATGATCACCCGCAAGCGGTTGGCAGGGTTATGACCGACGGTCTGAGACTGATCGTTGGCAGCAGGCTGAACGGTGCTCATCCTATAAAGTTAGGCTAAAATTGATTGTACCTCGCCCTCGTCTCGTCCCGAAGATCGAGAAGGCGTTTGCTGAGGCCGACCTTATACCGATGGGGATTCTCGAAACGCCTGTACTCCGCGGGCAGAAGGCTGAGCCGTTGGCGGCAATAGGCGGCACACTCGGACAGCGAAGGGCTGGTCCGCAGGGATCTCCCATCCTCCATCACCAACTGCAATAGCGGCTCCTGCGACAGATGACCGATCGCCAACGATTTACCGGGCTCGAAAGGATGATGCATCACAGGCGTCGGCGCCGGGTCTTCGCCCGACAACAAGATAACATCCGCGCCAAAGAAACGGCCATCCTTGTCAAAAGCCCGCCGCACCTGTTTGACACCCGGCAGCGTCAGCTTAGACAGCGTCTCGGAAAGCTTCATGACAGGCCGGCCGGCGATCTCCGCCAGCTTATACACCCCATCCAACGCGGCATCGGGATGACCGGTCACGAGTTTCGTTCCAACCCCGAAGACGTCGATCGGCGCCTCTTGTTCCAATAGGCTTTTGATCACATATTCATCCAGCTGATTGGATACGGCGATCTTGATGTAGGACAAGCCTGCTTCGTCGAGCATCCTGCGGGCCTCACCAGCCAGATAGGCCAGATCGCCGCTATCCAGCCGGATGCCCAGCGCACGATGGCCACGCCCTTCCATCTCCCTGGCGACAGTGATCGCATTGGGTATGCCGCTTTTCAGTGTATCGTACGTATCCACGAGAAAGATGCAACCGTCAGGACGAGCAGCGGCAAAAGCCCGAAACGCTTCCAACTCCGACCCGTAGCTCTCTATAAAGGCATGCGCCATCGTACCCGACGCGTCCAGCCCATACAACTCCGCCGCATATACGTTGCTGGTACTTTGAAATCCTCCTAAAACCGCCGCCCGGGTCGCCAGAACACCCCCCGGCCCCTGGGCGCGACGCAGCCCAAAATCGCTCAAGACCCGCTCCCCCGCCACATAGCGCATCCGGGAGGCCTTTGTAGCGATAAGGCTCTGGAAATTGACCAGGTTGAGCAACACTGTCTCCGCCAGCTGCGCCTCGAAAAGACCGCCCTCAACCCGCAATACGGGGCAGTAAGGAAAGATCACCTCGCCCTCCCGGACCCCATATATCTTACCCCGAAACTGAAACCGTTGCAGGAAATCGAGATAGCCGGGATGAAAATGCCGATCGCGCAAAAATGCGATGTCCTCCGCCGTGAATCGCAGCCCTTCCAATGCCTCCAACAAATCCTGCAGCCCGGCAAAGATCACATAGCCCCCTTTCCCGGGTATCGTACGAAAAAAATAATCGAAGACCACAGGGATGTCCTGTCGCTTTTGAAGAAAGGCTACCTCGCCCATGGTGATCTCGTAGAGATCTGTGTAGCTGCCGCTGACGGAGAACGATAACATAGTGGCTATTTTTCTTTAGGGACAAAGTCCTTCATCACGGCCTCGCGGATCAGCGCAGGCGGCAGCAGACCCTGGGAAAGGATGAAGTCATGAAAACGGAGGGCGTTGAACTTGTCGCCAAGAGCCGCTTCGACATCTTTCCGCAGCTGGATCAGCTTGCTGTAACCATAGAAATAACTGTTGGCCTGACCGGGTGCACGCAAACTATACCGCTCCACCTCCGACCGCGCAAAGGCGGGAGAGGCCACGACATCTTTGGTCAGCACGTCGAGCGCCTGGGCCTGTGTAACGGCGCCGGCCTGCAACTCCGGATCGAGGAAAGCGCGGGCTGCCCGGAGCAGCCGATAATCCAGCGAGACCAACTGGCCGTCCAACGGCATATAGGGAAGAATGAGATATTCGGAATACAATCCCCAGCCTTCTGCATTGGTAGAATTGAACGCATACAGGGCGCGGGCTTTTGAAACGCCTTCTTCTACCATCTTGTCGAACTGCAATTCATGACCCGGCCGGCATTCATGCGCGATGATGGTCCAAGATGCGGCATCGAACGTAAAGTCATCGAACTTACCGCCACTGCTTTCCCCTGCCTGAGGCGGCATGTTGAGCGGCAATACGAAGACACCGTGTTGCCCTGTATTGTTGAGGAATGGCGGCGGGTCCATGTGCGGCGCCGGCAGTTGGGCCGTTTCTGCGGCGGTAGCCAACCGGATCCTGGCCGGGCGATTTGGCAGCGTCACGATCTGATGTTCGCGGATGATGGCTTCGATGTCTTTGAGATGGTGCTCATAGAGCGGGATGATAGAGTCGCCATGAACCTGTGCTTTCTTAAGCTCGCGCATGACATCCCGGTAGTCACTGGAAGGCAGATGACGCTCCTGCGCGATCTTTGCGGCGACACTTACCATCTGTTGCTGAATATCGGTGAACGCGGCATGCGCCATCTTTGCCAGATCGGCCGGCGGAATATCGACGCCATAATCCTGCAAAGCCAGGGCATATTCTTCATGCGGCAGCCGGAAATCGGTGCGAGCCTTGATGAGCACATGGCCACGGACCCACTGGTCATAATCCGCCACCTGTTTACGCAGGACGGCGAAGGGCTGCTCCCAGCCGGTGAGCTTGTACTTCCTGCATAGCTCGGGGATGCCATCCATGACGGTGGCGTTCCGGGACAGCTCGAGCTCGATCTTTTGCTTTGACGGATAGATCATATTCCCGCCTTTGGCGATCTGCTCAGCCGTACGTTCCTGCAGGATGGCGGTGATCGGGCGATAGCCTTTTTCGAGGCCGGCATATTTACGAATGCGGACCGTCACCGCCGCACGCCGCACATCGGGAGTCTGCTCGTCGAGCAGGATCTCCAAACCATTATAGATAGTCGAAGCGGCATTCAGGAAAGGCACTTCCTTTTGCAGCTCAAGGTCCTGCCGGCGGAAATCCAATTTCATCCGGTTGATCAGGATGCTGAGGTCCTGGGCGACCTGCGGCTGTTTTTCCGTCGCCAGCGCCTTTTCATACTCAGCGGCCAGGGCCTCTTCTTCCCGGCGTTCTGCCAGCTCATTAGCCAGCGTGGGCACGGCAATCCGGGTATCATAGGCGGCCAAGCCTTCG
>DASZOW010000330.1:0-3985 GCA_035550615.1 Puia sp. | reverse complement strand
ATAAATGTGCCGATCAAGAATCCCAATGCTTTTGCCTCCAAGACGTATTGGAGCGAGACCTATGCGAAGCATATCGGCTTGGTATACCGGCGGACGGAGATGTGGGAGTACCAGCCCCCTACCCCGGATGGGACGCAGAATGGCTATAAGATCGGATTTCAGCTGACCATGCAGATCATCGATCATAATTAGTGGGGGCGGGCGAGCCGGGCGTAGGCATGCGGGCCGGGGCGCGGGGGCATTGGCGTGTGCGCGGGGGACGTTGGCGTGTGCGCGCGGCGCGGGGGCATTGGCAGCGTTCGGGGGGGGCGCGGGGGGCTATCCCTGGCTGAAACGTGCGGCGAAGAGCGTATCGGCGCGCAGGTCATAACCTTTGAGATTTTCCGCGGCCCGCACTTTCAAACGACTGGTATCCCGGATGTAGGCAATCATCTCTTCATTCTCCTTTTTGAATACGGAACAAGTGCAATAGACGAGCGTGGCATCGGGCGTGACGCGCGGGCCGATATGCGCCATGATCTTCCTCTGCAGTGTACTATAATGGTCGATCGCAGCGGGGTCGAAGAAATAGAGCTCTTCCGGGGTGCGGCCCCAGGTGCCGCTGCCTGTACAGGGGACGTCGGTGAGGATCAGATCGGCATTGACGGCGCTGGCCGGCGGCGGTTGTTTGGAGAGGTCGACCAGGAAGCTGTGGTATTTTTTTATGCCGGCGACCGCGAAGCGGCCTTTCAGATTATGAAGGATGGATTCGCGGATATCGGAGACGAGGATCTGCATGTCCGGGTAGAGGTCATGGGCGAGGATGGATTTTCCGCCGCTGGCGGCGCAGGCGTCCCAGAAGAACTGGGGGGCAGGCCTTTGGGGGACGGCAGCATCGTGGGCGAGCTCAGGGGCGGGCGGTTTTAGGAAATCGGCTACGCGTTGAGAGCTATAGTCCTGGATGACGATCTCCTGATCGGGGGTAAAATAATCTTCGATCCTGATGCCATTGGGCAGGCGAAGGGTCGCCGGCGGGATAAACTCACCGATGGCCGCGGCTTTCTGGCGGACGGCGGTCTCGTTGCCGGGCCGGATACGGAGGAAGAGATCGGGCTGGCGGAGAAAGGATAGACAGAATGCCTCGTGATCGATGGATGGCGACAGCTCCTCTTTCCAAGGAAAGATATCGGTGAGGCGGAAGCCGGCGCCTTCCGGCTGCGCCTGGTAAAAACCGATCTTCTCCGTGAGCGGGGCCGCGGCCTTGCCGGTCCAGCCGGGACGGAAATGTGCGAGGAGCTCGCCGGGCTGGTCATTGCAAAGAAAGAGGCCTGCCAGGAGGCGATCTTTGATGGGCATGGTCCTCACGGCATGGCCTAGCCGGTAAAAGCCATAGACGAGGGTGCTGAGCTGCCGGCGGTCGCGCGAGCCCATCTGTTTGTTCAGCCGGAAATAGTCTTTTAACCAGACGTGCAGGGGCATGTCGCCTTTATAGGTCTCGATGATCTGGACGGCATAGCGGAGCTGGTTGTCGAATTTCATGGCCGCTGTCGCTATAGTTCCAGCAGGGCCTTGAGCGGGTCTTTGCCGAAGAGGAGCTGGTCGGGGTTTTCGAGCAGTTCTTTGACGCGGACGAGGAAGCTGACGGACTCGCGGCCATCGATGATGCGATGGTCATAGCTTACTGCCAGGTACATCATGGGCCGGACTACGATCTGGCCGCCCACGACGACGGCGCGTTCTTCGATCTTATGCATGCCCAGGATGGCGGATTGGGGGATGTTGATGATGGGAGTCGACATCAGGCTGCCGAACACTCCGCCATTGGTGATGGTGAAGGTGCCGCCCTGCATCTCTTCCATGGATAATTTGTTATCGCGGGCCTTGGTGGCGAGCTCGACGACCTTCTTCTCGATATCGGCCATGGAGAGGCTTTCGGCGTTGCGGATCACCGGTACGACGAGTCCTTTGGGCGCCGATACGGCGATGGATATATCGCAATAATCATGATAAATGAGCTCATCGCCATCGATATAGGCGTTGACGGCGGGCCATTCCTGCAGCGCGTAGCAGGTCGCCTTTGTAAAGAAGCTCATGAAGCCCAGGTTGACGCCGTGTTTTTCTTTGAACTTGTCTTTGTACCTGGCGCGAAGGGCCATGATAGCGCTCATGTCTACCTCGTTAAAGGTGGTAAGCATGGCGGTGGTATTCTTGGCTTCCACGAGACGGCGGGAAACGGTCTTGCGGAGATTGCTCATTTTCTCCCGGCGGTCCTGGCGGGTGAAGAGTTCGCGGCCGGGGGTGCGGCCGGGATGGGCCAGCGCTTCGAGGACGTCGTTCTTGAGGATCTTGCCGCGGTTGCCGCTGGGGGTGATGGTTCCGGCATCGATCTTTTTGTCCGAGATGATGGCGGCGGCGACGGGGGTCGCTTTAATATCGTTAGGAATAGAAGTGACGGGGGCGTTGGCGGCCGCTGCGGAGGCGGGACGGGCCTCGGGGGTGGGGGCCGGAACCGCGGCTTTTGGGGAACTATTGGCGGCGGCAGGGGCGGCCTGGCCTTCGGGGCGGGCAGCGGCGGGGGCGGCGGGGGCGGCAGCGGCGGGCTGGCCTTCGGGGCGGGCGGCGGTCTCGTCGATCCGGGCGACTACATCACCGATCTTGAGGGTGTCGCCTTCTTTGCCGACGGTTTTGAGCACGCCGGCTTTTTCTGCGTTGACCTCGAAAGTAGCTTTTTCGCTTTCCAATTCTGCGATGACCTCATCCCGTTCGACATACTGACCTTCCTTTTTGAGCCATTTCACCAGGGTTACTTCGTTGATGGACTCGCCTACTGCCGGAACTTTAATATCAATCATTTGGACCTTGTTTTTTGGGCCTGCGGCCGGCCTATTGTTATGTTCGACCGGGCCGGCGGCCCGGTCGAACGAGTGCAAAAATAGTTATTATATGCTAAAAGCGGTTTCGATGATCTCGGTCTGCTCCTGTCCATGCACCTTGGAGTAACCGGTGGCCGTGGCAGCGCTGGGCTGACGGCTGATGACCCCATAATTAATGGACTTCAGGTTCATCTGAAGGAAGGAGGCGGCGCCCATATTCAGGGGCTCTTCCTGGACCCAGAACCAGGTCGCTGCCTGGCTGTATTTCTTGTACAGGGCTTCCAGCTGTTGGACGGGCAGCGGATAGAGCTGTTCGAGCCGGACGATGGCGACATCCCGGCGGTTGTCCTTGTGCTGGCGTTCGGCCAGATCGAAATAAACTTTGCCACTGCAGAAGAGGACTTTTTTTACGTCTTCGGCGCGTTGGACGAAGCGGTCGTCGAGGACTTCCTGGAACCCGCCGCTGGTAAATTCGCTCATCGGCGAATAGGAACCCGGATGACGCAGATTGGCCTTGGGCGAGAAATTGATCAGCGGTTTGCGGAAAGGCCACGTCAACTGCCGGCGAAAGGCATGGAACAGGTTGGCGGACGTCGTAATATCGGTGACGACGATATTGTATTCCGCGCACATCTGTAAGAAGCGTTCCATCCGGGCGGAGCTATGTTCGGGCCCCTGTCCTTCATACCCATGGGGAAGAAGGAGGACGATGCCATTCATCCGCTGCCATTTCTGTTCGGAGGCGGTGACGAACTGGTCGATGATCACCTGGGCGCCGTTGCAGAAGTCGCCGAACTGGGCTTCCCAGAGGACGAGGGCGTTGGGATTGGCGAGGGCATACCCGAATTCGAAACCGAGCACGGCATATTCGCTGAGCAGGGAGTTGAAGATGCGGAATTCGCCTTTGGCATCGGGCAGCCGGCTGAGGCGGTTATATTGTTCGTCGGTGTTCTCGTCCCGGAGAACGGCATGACGGTGAGAAAAGGTGCCGCGCTGGACGTCCTGGCCGCTCATGCGGACGTCTTTGCCATCCAGCAGCAGGCTGCCATAGGCGAGCAGCTCACCGGTGGCCCAGTCGACCTTGCCTTCCTCGTTAAACAGCTTGCTCTTGTCCTGGAGGAGCTTCTCCACCT
>DASZOW010000329.1:0-9044 GCA_035550615.1 Puia sp. | reverse complement strand
CGTTTATATTGTCAATCCGGACACGAAGCTTGTCCAGCGCTATAATCAGCCTGCCAACACCTGGTCGACCGTTGCCCCCATCCCCGTCCAGCCGGACCGATTCAACTGCGTCGCCATCGCCATCAATGGGAAAGGATACGTAGGGCTTGGCGATGGAGAGGACGCCAGCGGAAATAATGTCCGGTTTGGCGACTGGTGGGAATATGATCCCGCCACCAATCACTGGACGCAAAAACGCAATTTTCCCGGCCAGCGCATCTATGCTTCGGCCTTTTCCATCGATGGCAAAGGATATGTTTGCTCAGGGGAGGCAAGGACAATTTTCGGCGGGGACGTTTGGGAAAATGATTGCTGGCAATACGATCCCGTCGGGAATACCTGGACGCAAAAAGCCAATATGCCTGTAGCCGGATTCCCCGGACTGGGGCTGGACGGATATGTGAATGGAGGTCTGCATTTTGGTTTTGTAGTAGGCAGCGGGACAAAACATTGCCTGGAATACAATCCTGCCAACGACCAGTGGATCCAACTGCCGGACATGCCCGGCGGCAGCCGCTCGCAGTTTGCAGCCTTTATGATCAATCGCAGCCTCTTCATCGGCGGCGGCTTCGACCATATGGATGTACATGCCCTCATCTGGAGCAGATAACATAACCTTAAAATTCTTGACATGAAAAAATACGTTTCGTCAGCTGCAGCCATGATCTGCCTTGCCTTCACCGCCTGCCAGAAGAATTTGGTCAACGGTATGGACAGCGAAAGCCGACTACCCCAATGGAGGTAATATCATGGGGTGTCATTTCGTCATCGGCACAAAGGTTTATGTCGTCATCGATAATAAATGCTGGTCATGGGATCAAACCACCAACACCTGGACGGCAAAAGCATCCCTTCCTGCCCACCGCCGGCTAAACGCCTCTGCCTTTGCCATCAAAGGCAAAGGATATGTGGGACTGGGGGTAGACGAAGATGTTGAACCCTTTACATTGATGAAAGACTGGTGGGAATACGATCCCAACGCCGATACCTGGACTCAAAAGAAGAATTTTCCCGGCGCCGCACGGGAATACGCTCCCGCCTTTGCCGTAGGCGACTTTGGATACGTCTGCAGCGGCGAGAAGGCCGCCGACAGGCGAAGTCATTCAAATATACGTTTTCTTTTTATAGCAAAAGCTTATACTAACCCTTCGCCGTTTATTTTAAAGGTAAAAGCATAATCGCCGGGTTGACGATCTGGCAGCATGATCCTCAGTCCTTCTTCCACTCTTTGGAACTCCACCTTTCCATGTCCCAGCAATTGTACATCCGCAATACTGGCCGCGCCGGAAGGTCCGCGCGTACCCAATGGCCTGATCACCACCTGCCCGCCACTGTCCGGCCATCCCATGATAAAGGCGTATAGGGTCTTGCCCTTGGTAGTAAACCGTATATCCTCATACGACATATCCTTTCGATGGCCTTCATTGAACGCCGCGCCCCCCTTGCTTTTAGCGGCCCCATCTGTCGATGGCCCTTCGCCGAATAGCTTCCACGGCCGGGTGGCATAGATGCCTTCACTGTTCACGGCCATCCAACGGGTAATGCCATCCAGCACGCTGAGCTCATCGCTGTCCAGCATGCCGCTGGCCGGTAGAGGGAAGTTTAACATCAGGTTGCCATTCCGGCTGACGATGTCCACCAGCAGGTCGATCACCGTCTTAGGAGATTTATAATGCCCCACCCGCTCCTTATTGTAATGCCAGTCGCCGATACAGGTATCCGTCTGCCAGGGCAGGGGCCAGATGGACTCCACCACCCCGCGCTCCACGTCGAAGACACAAATACCCGTCCTTTCCGCGCTATCTTCCGGCCGCTTGCTCGTATATACTGCCTGCGTCAGCCCCCCATTCTTTGCCGCACTCTTGTTGTAGAGATGCGCCAGGATGGCAAGACCATGTTCCTCGAAAGGCATATGCCCATCGCAATAGAGCAGGTCGGGCTCATACTTGTCCACCAGGTCCTTGATCCTGTCGAACCAATGCTGCTTCCATACTTCGGGGATCCAGTTCTCCTGCCACTCCAGGTTACTGAACACCTCCTCGCACTTTCCGTAGTACTCGAAATTTTTCGGATCGGCGCCGTCATACGCCACCCCCGCAAAAGGACCGTCCTTGTCGCTGCCCTTGCTGGTGGAAAACCATTTATAGCTGATCCACAGGTGATCGCTGATCCCGAATTTCAGCCCATGCTTCCGCGCCGCCTTGCTCCACATGCCCACGATGTCCTTGTGAGGCCCCATGTTCACAGCATTCCAGCGGTTGAACTTCGAATCCCACAGATCGAAATTGTCATGGTGTACCCCCATGCTCATAAAATATTGGGCGCCGGCCTTCTTATACAGTCCCATCAGATAGTCCGGATCGAACTTCTCCGCCTTCCAGGCGGGTATGGTATCCTTAAACCCAAATTTCGACGGATGACCGTAGGTCTTTACATGATACTCGTATTGATGCCCGCCTTGCATATACATATTCCGGGCATACCAGTCGCCATATTCAACCGCCGACTGTGGCCCCCAATGCGCCCAGATGCCGAATTTCGCATCCCGGAACCAGTCGGGGATCTTATATGCCCGCAAGGAAGCCCGCGTCGGCTCGAACGGACCTGGGGCAATAGACGACAGGCCGGAGCTCAAAGGCAACGCACCGCCCAACGGCAGCTCGCCGGACTTTCCCGACGCCAGCGCGCCGGGTCCAAACTGTAATGCGGGGAGGCCCAATGCAAGGCCTTTCAGGAGATCTCTTCTGGAGAATGACATAGCAGGCAATTTCTACAAATTTAGCAACCATCCCATCCGACAGCCTTGTACCAAAAAGACTTTCTTTTATACAAATCCGACTTTTTTGTACCTTGGCGCTATATGGGCAAGCGGTTGTTGGGACATACCTTCTCCCTTCTGCACGTGGACCACGTCAGGCTGGATGAGAAATGGAATTATGCGAATGTGGTCAGTCCCTACTTCAGGATCTATTACATCGATGAAGGCGAAGGATTTATCATCAGCGCAAAGGAAAAATGCAGGCTGGAGAAAGGCTATCTATATATCATCCCCAGCTTTACCCTCTGCCATCTCCGCTGCGATCACTACCTGAGTCAGCATTTCCTCCATTTTTTCGAGGAGTCGCCCCAGGGTATTTCCCTTTTCGAGAGATGCCGGAAGGCAATAAAGGTCCCGGTCCGTGATATGGACATCGCCAACTTCAAACGACTGCTGGAGATCAACCCCGGCAGAGGCATCAATAGGAGCGACAACCCGAAAGTGTATGAAAGAAACCTCTACTACAAACATTACCAGGAGCTCAACAGACTGGCCAGCGATGCCACCCTTATAGAGACGCAAGGCATCATCTACCAGCTCATCTCCCGCTTCATCGGCTCCCACGCGTTCAGCTCCGGCGATCCCGACCCCATGCCATCGAAGATCCTGGAAGCCATCAGCCACATACAACTACACCTCAAGGACGATCTTACGGTGAGCACGCTGGCGGGCAGAGCCAACCTCCACCAGGATTATTTTTCCAGGTTATTCCTCCGGTACACAGGAGAAAGACCGCTGGCTTACATACACCTGAAAAGGATCCAGCGGGCGCAATACCTCATCGCCACTACCCGGTTGTCGTATACACAGATCGCAGAAGCCACGGGGTTCGACACGCTCCCCTATTTTTCGAAGATCTTTAAAAAGGTCACGAGCCTGACGCCGGGAGAATACCGGAAAAGGAACGAGCTGGTATAAGATGCCGGTTGGTCGTTCTCATCGCTTATCCAAATAACCCACAAAACCTCCTCCCTTTGCCATGCTTATCCGCAGCGCATCGCCGGCGGAGATCTTTCGCCGCCTTGTAAGCAGGTTCTGAGGATGGGCGCCTGCGTCCGTTGCATCTTCCCAACTCACCAGCTCGTACGCCCCCTTGGGAAGGAAATCAAGGTTTACAGTAATATCCCGCGCCTCTTCGCCGGTCATCGCGCCAATGAACCACCTGCTGCCGCTGCGCCGGGCAACGACGACATACTGGCCCGGGTATCCGGCCAGCACCTTTGTATCATCCCAGACCGTCTTTACCAGGCGGAGGAAGTCCGCGCCGGGCTGTCCCGTTATATGCTCGGGAGCGTCGCAATACACGGTGAAAGGACTCTCGTAAATAACGAATTTGGACAGTTCCGCCGCTCGCGTATTTTTCACTTCGGTGGGCACGCCCTGGCGGAAAGCGTCGGGCGTGACATTGATAAAACCACCGGGAGTATAGTCCATCGGACCGGCCAGCATCCGCGTGAAGGGAAGCGTGACATTGTGTTCGGGCGTTATCCTGTTGGAAAACTTGCTGTACTCCTCTCCCATTACGCCCTCCCGGGTGAGTAAATTTGGATAGGTACGGCGGATGCCATCCGGCTTGTAAGCGCCGTGAAGATCAATGAGCAGATGGTGATCGGCGGCGGCCTTGATGATCCTTCGGTACCAATCCACCATTTGCTGATCGTCCCTGTCCATGAAGTCGATCTTGACCCCGGCGATACCCCACTTTTCGTACAGGGCGAATGCTTTTTCGTAATTATCATTCCTGTTGACATCCGAGCTATACAGCCAAAGCCATAACCTTACACGTTTGCTGGCGGCATAGGCCAGCAGGGCGGGCATATCCAGCTGGGGCGCAGGACGCGTAATATCGGCCCGTGGATCGTTGAAAGGGCCATACCATTGCCAGTCCACCAGCATGTAGGGCCAACCCTGGCTTGACGCCAGATCGATATATTGCCGGATGGTAGGCATATCCATTTTGACCTCGCCGCTCCACCAGTGGTCCCAGGCGCTGATGCCGGGTTTTATCCATGACGGGTCCTTAATGGCGCACGGAGGGTTCAGGTTCTCGATGATCGAGGATTCTATCAGCCGGCCCGGACTATCGGCCAGCATGATCACCCGCCAGGGCGTATACACATCGCCGTTAAACCGCGCCTTTGCACCGTCCACCGTTTCCCCGGGCAATGGGGCAAGCCGCGTGGTCAGCATCACGTGGCCATCCTGGAGTGAATCGCTGCCGATATAGGACCCCGGGTAATGATCGATGTCCGCCTCCGTGATGGCTGCAAAGACGGACGTATCCACCCGGATGAGCATGGGAAGACCCGCCACCGTCTGCCGGTTGAGATCGCGAAGCCAGACAGGCTTGAACTCCGACTCCTGCGAACTGGCATAGCCGCCATATTGCGCCACCCACGCCTTTGCATCGCCGGAGACCGGGAAACCCGTACGCTCCCGGGTAATGACCCTGTCGCCGATGACGCCGGCGGCAGGCAGCTTGTAACGGAACGCAATGCCGTCATCATAAGCCCGCACTTCCAGCTCCAGACACCGCCGCAGGCCGGTGTCCTCTTTTAACAGGAGCCGCAGAGCATTGTAGTGGTCGTCCACCCGCGCCTTTTTGACACGGACCACGGGATTCCAGGTGTTCCGCACGGTAGTGATTTCTTTCTTCACGATGGAAAGCCCGGCGCCCAATGCCGGCTCTTTCATGAACTCAAACCCCATGCGTCCCCGGGAAACAATCTCTTTCTCCTGATAATTTATGCTGTACACCAGCCCGCCGGGATCGTTGACCAGGTGAAAGACAATACGTCCGCCGGGCGCTGTAAGCGAAACGCCCTCACCGGCAACAGGAACGGACGCCGGCTCCGTGATCACATCTATCTCCGCATATCCGGCATCATCGTTGCCCCGGGCATTATGTAAAGCCCGAAGTTTTATGTACCGGGCGTTCACCGGTGAAAATTTCTTCACCTGCCACAACGGGTTATTGTTGATATTGGAAAATTCTCCCTCGTTGGCCAACTGCCATTGCTGCCCGTCTTTGGATACGAACAGCTGATACGTCGTAATGACCCCTTCGTGCCTGTCCTGGTCAGGCAAATACCGGAATCCCGCAAGGTTTACCATTCTGCCCAGGTCGATCACGACATCGACAGGCATCTTTTTTTCCCCGTGCTGGTGCCAGGCCGTATGCGGATCACCATCTATGATGGCGGCAGCTTTTGGATCGTCCGTCCCCACAATTTTCCAGGACGTATGAGGAATATCGAATTGTTCACGGGCAATTACAGGCTGCGTCGGTACAGGCGGTACATCGAAGACCCCCACATTGGAGATCACCGGACAGGCTTTGGCATCTGTAACAGTAAACCGCAGCTGCGCCGATCTCACCCGGGGGAATCGCAAAATGCGCCGGTACCCGATGGTGGTCCCCTTCGCAAGCTCCTTCCACCTGCCATCCACCATCGCCTCGACGGAAAACGACTTCACCCGCTGGCCCCAACGTATATATTCCTGCGCCATAAAGCAATTGAAACCCACCGGCCGGTCGAAATCCAGGGTCATCGATGCAGTAGTCACTCCATCGTCCGTCGCCCAATAGGTCTCTTTCTTCCCATCCGTTGCCATCCCCGCGCCAAACGCCTCCGCATGACCCCGCACATTGGAAGCCGTCACATGCGCCTTCTCCGCCAGGTTCACAGCAAATGCCTCTTTTACCGCAGCAGCCAGCTGTACGGCCGCCTTCTCATCGTTGGGATGTATAAGCCCATGCCGGTCGATCGGGAAATTCAGCAGCAAGGTCCCGTTACGGCCAAAAGAGCTGTAATAGATGTCCAGCAGCTGCGGCAGGGTTTTTACTTTGGCATCTTCATATTCGTGATAGAACCATCCCGGGCGGATGGAGGTATTCACTTCCGCAGGCACCCAGGCATTGCCGTTCTCAAGACCATAATGCAGCATATTCCACGTGACCTCTCCGGTGGAGTCCAGCAGGCTCCAGTTCGTCTCCCCGACATTACCGGCTTCCGTTCCCACCCAGCGAAGGTCCCCCCTGTCGCCTCCGTCATTCCAGATCACGATCTTCGGCTGGAGACTGCGTATCAGCTTGTAGGTATTCTTCCAATCGTAATAGGTGGTTCTGTCGATGGTGCGGGTTTCGTTCGCGCCCCCATAATAACCCGAACCCCCATTGGCGCCATCGAACCATATCTCGAATATGTCTCCGTACTGCGTCAGCAGCTCCCGGAGCTGGTTCCGGAAATACGTTATGTACTCAGGCTTTCCATAACCCGCATAGTTCCTGTCCCAGGGCGAAAGATAGATGCCCAGCTTCAGCCCATATTCCTTACAGGCCTCCGCCAGCTCCCGCACGATATCCCCCTTGCCTTTTTTCCAGGGACAATTTTTCACGGAGTATTCCGTGTATTTCGACGGCCAGAGGCAAAACCCGGAATGATGCTTGGCCGTCAGGATGATCCCTTTCATGCCGGCCTCTTTGCAAACCCGCGCCCACTGGCGGCAGTCCAGGCTGTCGGGGTTGAAAATTTTCGGGTCATTGCCGCCGGAACCCCATTCCTGGTCGGTAAACGTATTGATGGAAAAATGGAGAAAGGCATAATACTCCATTTGCTGCCAGCGCCACTGGTTCTCCGTTGGAACGGGTCCGCATGGCTGCGGCGGAGCCGGCTGCGCGTTACCGATACCCGCAAAAAAAAAGCAAAAGGCAACCGACCATATAAAAGTCTTTCTGATCATAGCGATGACAGTTAATATATTTTCTGCAACCATTGGTGCATGTTGATCCATGCGAAGTTTAAAATTTTTATTTTAATTCAATAAACTCCGGCTCGTATGGCGGGATCATAAAACTTCCCCGATAATCCTTATCGAAGAGGATGCTCCGGCAGCTGCCGTTGAGCTTTATCTCTTTCGGATCGCCGCTGACATTCAAATATAGCACATGGTCCTTGTCGATCTGCCGGGCCATGACCCCCAGCGGCGCCACGGGTCCCTTCCGCATGGCAAGCTCGCCGATCAATTGATCCACCAGCGGTCCCAGCACTTCGCCCTTTGCAGGAAGCCCCACGTAGATCGCCCTGCCCTTGCCGTACCGGTGAGCCGTCACGATGGGATAATCCCTGTCCAGGCTGGTAATGCTGCCCAGCACCTCCGCGCCCCGTGGCTCGATGACCTCGAAACGCGCCGATTCCAGGGCAATAGGGGTTCCTTTATAGGTGCATTCCAGCTTCTTCCCTGTCAGCCGCCGCCGTGACAGCTCGTTCAATGCGTCTGTCTCCTCATAGCCAGCCACCCGGATACCGAATACATCATTCAAAAGTCCCGGGTGCGTCGATGCAAAAACCTTCCCGGTCTTATCCACCACCGCCGAATTGCCGGTCATCACTACCGTCCCGCCTTCTTTCACGTAGTCCCGGACCCTGGCAGCCGTTGCTTCATCCATCACCGACACGCCTGGCAGAAAAAGCAATTTATAGTTCAATCCGGTCCGCGTGATATCGACGACCCGCGCATCCATGTTACGATAGGCGAAAAGATCGAAGCAGCTCTGCAGCTGTTGTTGATGCTGCTCGGGAAAGTAACCGCCGGCAATGACGCTGGGAAAGGAAAAAGCCAGCCCCACCTCCGCCTGCGGCTTATAGGGGAAATATTTTTCGATCTTTTTGAACTCCGCGGCGATCTTTTTATATTCCTCGTATTTCCGGTTGGGTGTCCCATCCCAATCCAGCATCCCTTCCAGGTATTGCTCTTCGCCTCCATGCATGCTCTGCCAGGTCCACCCGCAGACCATTTGATTGCCATACAGCAGCGTAGCGTAAGCCGATTTACGGATGGAGCCGGGGACAGCCGTCATGGTGGTAAACTCGGTGCACCAGAAAGGATTGGTACTTTCAAACTGTATCCTGGCCATCCCGAATAGCGCATCCACCACGCCGTAGTTGGTGGTCAGGGAATTGCCGGGATAAAATCCGCAGCCCTCGCGCGTCATCTTCCCGGAATAAGCGATGGACGTATAGTCGAAAAATTTCATGTAGCTATAATACCAGGCATTGGTGTTCACAAAAGCGCGTGGCGCATTCCTATTGACCTTATCTATGACTTTGAATAAAAACCCATTCACCTCGTCCGACACAAACCTCCGGAAATCCAGCATCCTTTCGGGGGCGCCGGTAATATTCCC
>DASZOW010000328.1:0-13009 GCA_035550615.1 Puia sp. | reverse complement strand
GGAAGCGTGGCATGCCCGCATCCGAAGGTATGCACCCACTTGCCGCTTCCAATAGCATCGGCCATCACCTGGGCAGCCTTTTGAATATTTTCCATTTGTGTGTCTTCGATCTTTGACATAACGCCCCTTGCGTTGGACAGCCATTGTTTTGCTAACATAAAGCGTATTTTTATTTTTTATTTTTGGTCTTTAGTTTATTTAAGATAATGGCGCATAAGATGACCATGACCATCCATTCTATGATCGCCACCGTTATCAGGTGACGGATGCCATAAGCCTGCGCCACCGCGCCCATCACATAGTTAATGATCATATTCCCCGTCAGGGCGATGACAAGGACGAGACTAAATGCGGTACCGGATAACTTTTCATAACGGCTTCCCACGAACCCGAGCATGATGGGGAAACCCGCCGCCAAACCCGCCCCTGTCAACAACAGCGCCACGACCGAAACGGAAAAGGATGACGCGAACGACAACAGCAGCAGCCCGGCAAGGATCATAGAAAAACAGCCCGCCCATATCCTGGTTACGGGAACATCTTTCAATACGCTTCCCAATAAAAGCCGCATGACCGTCATTCCCGCAACGAACAGGGAAAGGGCAAACAGCGATTTGTCCACCGCGATTCCGATCCGGTAGTGGAGATAGGTGGTTGACCAGTTATTGACGATTGCCTCGAAGCTGCTTTGACAAAAAAGAAAGAACGCTATCAGCAGCAACAGCGGATCCTTGATAATGTAAAAATTCTTTGCGATGAACACGCCCGTCGCCTGCTTGGGCGCCGGAAAACGCATGAATAAGTAAAAGATGCTCAATGCCAGTATGACGAACCCAACCACCGACATGATGGTCTCATAGCTGTACCTCCTTTGCAATATCCCCAGGACCGAGGGCATCCCCAATGCGCCTAATCCAAAAAAAACGCCCAGCAGGCTCAAAGACGCGCCTTTCCGCGTCTTGTCACTAATATCCGAGACCAGCGCGTTGGTGGCGCCGTTAATAGCCCCGGCCCCCAGCCCGAATACCCAAATGCAGCATTTGAGCACTGTTGTGGAGGGGGCGTTGGCGATCCCCTGGAACCCGGCAAACAAAAAGATGCAGGAAAGGAACAACAGGATCTTATAGCCATATCTATCACAGAAGGGACCGAATACCAACGATCCGATCAATATCCCAAACGGTAGGATCGAGAACAATGTCCCGGCAGAGATGTCATCCAGGGCATATTTCATTTTCAGGCTTGGGATCACGGAACCCAGGGTAATCAGCCCAATGCCAAAGAAAAGCATTCCAAGACACGCACCGGCGAAGATGATCTTTTTGTTGTACATTTCTTACGTTGAAGGATTAAGCCCGGCATTTTTTAATGCAAGAAATGCTGCGCCGATGACACCCGCATCGTTTCCTAACGCGGAAAATTCAAAATTCACCTGTTGCATGCTTATTGGCTGTGCCCATTTTGCCGCTTCCCGCCGGATCTCCGGTATCAAGGAGGTGGCTGGCCCGAAGAGTCCGCCGCCAAAAATAATTTTCGCGGGATTGAATATACTTACGAGGTTCGCCGCAGCCATCCCCCAAAATTCTATGCATAGCCGGATAACCTCTTTTGCCACGGGGTCATCATTGGCATAAGCCGTAAAGACATCCCGGGCATTCAATTCCCCGGAGGGGATATCGCGCAACGCACCGGTGTAGGTTTTCATTTCCTGCAAAACCATCCGGGCAGTGCCGGCAATCCCTTCCCCCGAAGCATAGTGCTCGAAACAACCGCAAGGAACGTAGTCCTCGCTGTAAGGTTTTTTCAACGCCATCCAACCGACAGCGCCGGCGATATCATTGGCACCTCTCAATACTTTTCCGTCTGTGATGATGCCGGCTCCGATGCCGGTGCCGACGGCCATATAGATGACATCTCTGCATCCTTTGGCATTTCCCTGCCAGGATTCCCCGAGGATATAGCAGGCCCTGTCGCTGTCGATTACAACCGGTGTCCCGCCACTGACCTTTTTTACCTCGTCGAGCAGCGGGTAATCCTCCCAGCCGTGTATATTGGGCGCCCAAACCCTGCCGTTCCCGGCATGATAGATACCTGGAACCGCTATACCGACGGATCGGATGGCTCCGTATTTTTCCGATCCCAGCAAGGTCTTTATAGAATTGGTTATAAGCTCGCCCACGTCACGGCTGCCCCTGCCGCCCAGCCCAATATGCTCCCTCAGCAGCACCTTACCTTTCTCGTTTAAAAGTGCATAGGCTAATTTCGTTCCCCCAAGATCCATACCCAATAAGGTCATAAAAGCAGATAGATTAAGGTGAATAAACCAGATGCACGAATACGCGGGTTTTAATGTCGAAAGTAGCAATTATTGCACATTCCCGCAAATCTTCCCGAGGCTTTTTTAACGAATGTCGCAAAGTTTTGTAGTTTTGGCCGTCGCCGTCAGGTCATCTAAATAAAAAAAAATGGACAACCAGGTTTCCGGAATGTTTAAAAATGAGCGTCATGACTTTATCCTTAAACAGATCAACCTGCACCATAAAGTCCTTTCCTCTACGCTAAGCATTCAACTACAGGTTTCCGAAGACACGATCAGACGCGATCTGGCCGAACTCGCGGATGCCAACGAAATCATCAAAGTCCATGGCGGCGCATTGTCCAAGGGATATCATCATCCGATGCAGCAAAACTCGGTGTATGCACAGGATGAAAAGAAAACGATCGCAAAAAAGGCGATCTCGCTGATCAAACCCGGCATGGCGGTGCTTACGGAAGCCGGCACTACGATGCAGGAGATGGTCAGGATGATCCCGGATACGCTGGAAGCCACTTTCTTTACCGTGAGCCCCCTGATGGCGCTCGAACTCGCGGAACACCCGTTGCTCTCCGTGATATTGCTGGGCGGCCAGATAGATATGTCCTCGCAGATCACGCTCGGGGAAAAACCGATCCTCGAATTGGCGGAGATCAGAGTGGACCTCTGTTTTCTCGGGGTCAACGCCATGGATGCAAAAGCGGGTTTGACCGAGGTCGACTGGAAAGTCACGCAGGTCAAAAAGGCCATGATCGAAGCCTGCGACAAATTAGCCGTCCTCACGATCGCCGAAAAGCTGAACTCTACCTTTAAGATGAAGGTCTGCGCACCGCGGAATATCGACTATCTGATCACAGAATTGAAACCCAATGATACGCGTCTTTCCGCGTATCGAAAGAACATGCAGACCATGTGACCGGTCCGCTTCCGCTGCCGGCGGGGAAGCATCGGATGATCACCATTACAGATGATCCCTGGCCCACATGATGAGCAGCTCATTCCTGTCGCTATTCCACGCCTTCTTATACAACTCCCGAACTACCTCCAGCCATTTTTGCTTTCTGTCATTGATATCGCCCACATCTTCGGCACCTCCTGCATTCTTGTAATCTTCCCGCCGGGCGCTGCCGATCCTTGCATATTGACCGGTCTGCGCTTTCAGGTCGTCATTCGTGATATGCAGGTAGAAGTCGAGTTGTTCCGGAGTACAGGTCTTATCTTTCGGAAACATCATACTGTCTTTTACATACACCGTTACTCCATCCTTGAAAACATACGGCTCCTGGAAGTCCCTGGTATATTGGTCCTCATAAACGACCCCTTTCACCGGAAACTGTGAACCGGACTGCCCTTTGATCCACCGGAAAAGCGAATCGGTATATTTATACTCGACGCTTTTTCTGACCTCCCAACAGGTCGTCGCGATCCACATCGCCAGTTTCTCCGGCGAGGGATCCAACAAATACACTTTACCTGTTTTCGGCTGATGCGTGTACAGATCGACGCCGGTTCGGTACGAGTATAACTTCACGGGATACCCTTCCCAGCCGGGCAGGGTATCGTTGATGCCCAAAAGCGTTTGCGCCATATAGGCCTTGTCCAGCAGGTTTTTGCATTTCTGCACCAGGGAGGGCATGCTGTCTCTCATATATTCGGTTGGGATGCCCTTTTTCGTATTCAGCAGTTCATCGATCCGGACGAACTCGTAACCACGATCCTTTAGATCGCGGATCAAACGGGGAAGACGATAATAGAATTTATCCGTTCGGCGGGGGTCGGTACCGATATGCGTAAGCAAGATGAATCCATTGAGGCCATCTTCGCTGTTCCGTTGGTACCGATCGATGGAATTCAGCACGCTGTCGCTGCTTACATACCGATTGCCCATGGCGGGGAAGGTATAATCGGCATTGCTTCGTGTCCCTGGCGAAAAATCCACCAATTGGAGACCGAGATCCCTGGTCCATGCGGCGATCGAATCGTTGTACCATTCGAATGGCGGCAGGAAATACCTGGCGTCGTTTTTTTCGATGCCGAGCCGCTTTAATTTTCGATAGGCGTGTTCCAGGTCGCGATTGAATTGTTCGTGCGTAACCAGCAGGCTATCTCTTTTCGTCCAGTCGCAATACAGCAAATGTTTATCGGAGTGCGATCCAAGATAGTTTCCATTCGCCTTGAGGTCCTGGACAAGCCGGTTGAACTTCCGATTGCTGTAAAAATTCCCCGTAAGGAAAAAGGAGCCGTGAATATGTTCGCCGCTTAAGACGGAATCGATAAAAGCACCGCCGTCCGCGAATGAATCCCCGGTAAAAACCAGCGCGATCTTTTTGACGGTCGTGTCTCCCCGGACAATACCGCCATGGGAAAGGACCTCATTTGTGGCGGCCTGGTCCTTTGCTTCGTTTTCCTTGGCAGCCATCAGATAGACGAGCGAAGCCGTTCCATCCGTCGTGGGTTCGTCGGTGCTGTAGTCCCCGGAATCGTCATGATAAACCACATAATCGGACTGAAATTCGGCATAGCGATCTTCGTGCGTTAGCTTTAACCCCCGTAAATTCCTGTATATGCTTCCGTAGACAGGGCCGTCGACCATGGCGCCGTCCAGAGGATAATGGTATAAGACAGACAGGGATGAATGCGGGTCCCGGGGACTATTACCATCCGCGGGAAGTCCATACACCATGCTCGTCCCCCACGGATTACAGCCGAACAGCCAATCATAGCAAGCCTGCTCCAGTTCTTCATATTGGTTGTCTTTGCTTAGCTGTCTGTACAAATAACATTGGATCGCAAATGCGGTATTGAGGTTATTCGAGCACCAAATAAAAGGCACACCGCGGTAAAATGCATTTTGCTGTGCTTTTTGCCAGACACGGTTGATGCCTTCTTTATAATACCCTATCAACGTTGTCCGGTCTTCATTGGCCGGATCTTTGGCCAGTTCATAGTGCCCGAAATTGTGAAAGGGATACCATTGATAATGTCTCGCCGTATCCGCACCCATCCAGGGCGTCACCTTTTCCTGTGTGCTGAATTGCAGGCCCTGGGATAAATAGCGTTTCTTACCCGTTAGCTGGTATAAGGCAGCGGCTCCCAGTTCCATATCGTCCACCCAGTTATCCTCGGCATAATAGTAGGGCTCACGGTTTGGGGCCGTCTGACACACACCCGGATGATCGAGCCCCAGCTGGTAGGCCCATTCCGATTTTTGTTCGAGCGTGGCGGAGAGGTCCTTGTCGGCAGTTCTATAGATGGCTGCCCCTAAGGCAAATGCGCTGGCGAACTTTCCGGCGGCGGACGCCATTCCGGTAGACTGGTTCCTGTATTTGCCCAGGCCTTGCGGTTTCCCGGTTACAAAATAAACGGGTCGGGCCTTCCCTGGCCCTAATCCATAATCCACGGAATCGCGGGTGGGAAGTCTGAATCCGTGATGATCGCGGTCGTCAGCCAGCTGATGGAACATCCAGTCTTTTTTCGGATTCATTTTCATGAGCCAATCCAGCCCCCATTTGGCTTCATCCAGTACGTCGGTCTGTCCATTCCGGCCTTCCAGGCCATTGGCCAAATGCCTATCGGAAAAGACAGCCGGGAAATCACGGTAAGCGGCCAGCAGGTTATAGGTAGCATTTGCCGACGTCGTGACATACTGCAGATAGTCCGTGGCATCGTGCCATCCTCCCGATACGTCGATCAGCGTGCTATCCGGCATCGGTCCATACATCGTGTACCCGTCGTGTGTATGGCAGGAATCCCTTAAAAAGGGATTAAAGCCGCTGCGTTGCTGCCGAAGATAACGAAGGCCGAAATCGGCCGTGCCCGCATAGACGTCGTCATCGATCCGGAATTTTGGAGAAGTGGCGCCGCCGCATTTGAGATAATAGGTTCCTGGAGTTTTATAAACCGAGAAATTCAGCCGAAAGGATTGGAGGAAGGGGCCATAGGCTCCAAATGCCTTTCCCGTCGGGCCTTCGAAAACGACTTTTGATCCGGCCGCGCTTATCAGCTCAAATGTCTTTGGCAGTGCGTTATCCTTGCTTACCCAAACGGCCACCTTTATGCCGCCGGGTGTATAGCCCAATTCATTGATCCGTATCCACTCGTGGGATGCGGCCGGAGCATGGATGGTGCGGTCGACGGCGATGTTGCGGTCTGTCGCGGTATTCCGGAAAGAAAGAAGCGATCCCGCAATGGCCAGGATAAAAATAAATTTCACTTTACGGCAGGCTATCATGGATGTCCGGTTTTTTTATTTATGCAATTCCCTTCTATCACCGTATATTTTAGTTCGAGATCGCTGGAAAGAACGACCAGGTTCGCCTTATAGCCGATCGCGATCTTGCCCACACCGGCTGCGTTGATGACCTTGGCGGGGTAGGTGGAAGCCATTCGGAGGGCTTCTTCGAGCTCTATGTCTCCATGCCGCACACAATTCCTAACGGCCTGTAGGAGGGAAAGGCTCGACCCCGACAGCGTTCCGTCCGGCAAAGTAAATCTGTCCTTGCTTCTCACATGTTCATACGCGCCTTGTCTCACCTCCTCGACGGCGTCGGTGATCAGGAACAACCGTTCTTTTAGCAATTTTTTGCTGATGGCAAGCGTAGGATAATCCACATGGATGCCATCCGCAATAATGCTGGCAAAGACTGCCTTGCTCATAAAGGCGGCGCCGGGCAAACCGGTATCCCGGTGATGAAAGGGCGACATGGCGTTGAACAGATGCGTGGTGGAGGTGATCCCTTTTTCGAAACCCCGGACCGCCTCCTCATAGGTGGCATTGCTATGACCCGCCGAGATGACGACGCCATGATCTTTAAACAGGTCGATGATCTCCGGGTCGCATACTTCCGGCGCGAGGGTGATCATCTTCAACAAACCGCCCGCCCTTTCCAGCAGTGCCTCCACTTCGGCCCTCGCGGGTCGCCTGATATACCGGGCTATATGGGCGCCTCTTTTGACCGGGTTCAGAAACGGCCCTTCGAAATGAAGGCCGATGACGGCGGGATGGGGATTGTCCCTGACAATTTCGATGGCCTTGTCGAATATCGCATCCGAATTGGTGGCCAATGTCATCAAAAACCCCGTAGTACCACTGGCCAATACGTGGTCGGAAATCGAATGCAACGCCGCCGCCGACGGCTCATTTGAAAACAGGTAACCGCCACCCCCATAGATCTGCAGATCTATGAATCCCGGCGCGATGCAGGCGTTACCCGCATCAATCCTCACTGCATCACCGGGTATGGACGCAATGTCAGCAAAATCCACGATTATTCCATCTTTTATCAATAACGCCTTCCCTTCTACCTTTTTTTCACCGGTATAGATAACGGCATTGCAAAACGCGAGCAGCATAATCTATTGTTTATCCCACCATACTCTTCCGGTGAGGTTATCTCCACCCGGAACCGCAGCGGAAGCAGGTTTATAGTTGTCGGGGTTTACGTTCGACTCGGCCAGGGGATAGGGGAACCGGCGGGGGATCGATCCGCCCGTCACATTGTTCGGGTATACCACCGGGACCAAAGCCGGGTAACCGCTCCTTCGCCAGTTAGCCCAGGACTCGTAAAAATCAAGCATGGAATTGGTCAACATCCAGTATTGCGTATTGATCATCTGTAGACCGTTGGCCGCATTATAAGGATGCGAGGTCACAAAGGTCTCCGCATCCCCATCCGAAATAGCCAGGGCTGGATCGTATTGCGACAGATAGGTAATAGCCGCTTTGACGCCATCGTGATAGTGCTGTGCCGCGCTGCCGCCGATGGCAAATCTCTCTGCCGCTTCAGCCAAGAGCAATTCCGATTCGCCATAGGTCAGGATAAACGTGGGCCCGTTGGTCTTGATCATTCCCGGGTTAGGCGAGGAATAATCCGGCATGCTGGTATAAGAAGGGTCCGTCGAAATATCCCTGCCCGCGATGCCGCTCAGATCTTTTCCGTTGGGCATACCCTTTTGAACGGAAGGACTGGCATTATAGGCCGTATTCTGGATAATGGAATTCGGATCTGTATAGAGTTGGGTCACCGCCACTTTGCCCAGGCGCGGGTCGCCGGCCGATTTCAGCAGGTTGATATAGGTATCCGACCATTTTACATAATAGGGTTCCTGACCGCCTTCTCCCGTGAGCACAAGGCTATTTCTGTTGATTGTCGACAGGCCGCCGGAATTGTCGCCATTAATAAATGCATTGTCGGCGTTGCTCGTCATCGTGGCGCCGATCACCTTGGTAACCCATGTTTTCGCCGTAGCGGGATCTACCTTGGTCAAACGCATGGCGATCCTCAATATCAGCGTATTCCCAAACCGCTTCCATTTGTCGACGTCCCCCTTGTAGATCATATCTCCCGCCGGCTTATCGGCCGTGGGATCGAGATTAGCAACCGCATCGCTGACCTCGGTGAGCATGTCATTATAAATATCCTGCTGCTTATCGTATTTTGGAAAGTAATTTTTTGAATAATAGCCCAAACCGGCCTCGGAATATGGACAATCGCCATACAAGTCCGTTATCCGCTGCGCGATCAAAACACGCATGATCCGCGCAATCTCATGCAGGTTTTTATACTGCGGTTTTCCGGTGGTGGATTGGATGATGTCGACGATCGGCTTCATCTGTTCGGAGTAGGCGCCATCGCCGCTGAAGCCCCAATAGGCGGCCGTATAGCTTGCGGACAACTTGTATTTATCGCCATCCCAGTAAGACAGTACAGTAGAAAATCCCTGGATGATCCCCGACGCGTATATCAGGTTGGCCCGCCAGGTATCGTAAGCAAAATCATAGCTGCCCGTATAAGCTACCTCGGCCGTCGTCAACAAAAAATTCGGATCGAAGTCACTCTGGTTATAAGACGCGGGGTTTGTATTGATCGAATTGAAATTTTTGGTGCACCCGGACATTCCGCCGGACAACAATACGAGTACGACGGTATATTTGAATATCTTTGTCATTTTGATTGTTTTATTGATTTGAATTTGGCAGCCCGATCAGAATTTAAAGTTCAGGTTTAATCCGTACGTCCTCGACGTGGGCATGCCGCCTTCTTCCAGTCCGAAGGCATTCGAAGTATAATTGGCTTCCGGATCGATATTGTCCGTTTTCCTCATCAGGAAAAACAAGTTCCTCGCGACCAGGCTCAGCGATGCTCCCTTGACGACGCCGCTGAAGAGTTTATCGTTGAACGTATAACCGAGGACGACCTGGCGCAGTTTTATAAAGCTGGCGTCCTGTACAAAAAGTCTTGAAACATTAGACGCAAGCGTACTATAGTAAGTCGCGGCGTCCAGGCTACCAAAGGTACCCGTGCGATTGACCAGCGTGGCCTTATGCAGCCCGAAAATATACGCATAGTCATCCGTGCCGGAAAATATCTTGTTGCCGAATTTGCCGTCGATCAGGATCGATAAATGAAACCTCCTGTAGCTAAAATCGTTGGTCCATCCCGCGATATATTTCGCATAAGCGGATCCAAAGGGTTTCAGCGTACCGCGCGAAGGGACGCCGCTTACGTCATGCAGCATTTTTCCGCTGCTATCGTATTTGTAGTCGTATGCCATGACCTGGTTGGCCGGCAAACCGACGATCTGCTGGATGAATCCCACAGCCGTACCCGATGTACCCACGGCAAGCGAAGCCTGACCCGCTGCGAGGGCAATCACCTTGTTGCTGTTGATCGAGGCGTTTACTGAAGTCCTCCAGCTGAAGTTGGCTGTTTTTACCGGCGTGCCAGATATCAGGAATTCGAAACCCCGGTTCTGTAGTTCCCCGATATTCAGGATCGCACCCCCATAACCCGATGCGATCGACGCCGGCGCACTTAATATTTCATTGGTGGATTTCTTGTCGTACCACGTCGCGTCGAGATTCAGCCGGTTTTGCAAAAAGCTTAACTCGGTCCCGATCTCTATTTCCTTGGCCCTCGACGGCTGCAACGCGGAATTCGGTACATCCGTATTGGAGATCAACCCCTGCTGGTTGCCATTGAAGGTGGTACTGGCAAAGGTGTAGCTCAACTGCGTCTGGTAGGGCGATGTCGCCTGTCCTACGACGGCATAGCCCGCCCGTAGTTTCCCAAAGCTGAGCCAATCGGGTTTCGTGAGTAATTGCGAGAATACAAACGAACCGCTGACCGATGGATAGAATACATCCACCTTATTGTGGGTACCGGGTGTTGCGAGGGTGGAGAACCAGTCCGTCCGTCCCGAACCCGTGAGGTATAAATAATCTTTGTAGGCGATCTCCAGCGTTCCATAGGCCGACTGCACCTCCTGGTCGCTGGGCGAAAACCCATATGTCTTTACCTGGGCATTCAGCACATTATATACAAACGGCACCGAGAATGTCTCGCCGTGATTCATGATCTGCTCCGACTTGGTCCTCCGGTAGCTCGCCCCGATATTGGGAGTTATTTTGAGATCTTCGCTCACCTTGAACTCTTTTCCAGCCAGCACATCGACATTGAGATCGGAAAAGGTGCTGACATAATCCGACATGGAGCCTTTGGGGCGGTATGCCGTGCCGGTAGGAACCACGGAAGTATATTTGTCCGTATAGGCGTCCCTGCCAACCCGACCCTGGAGGAAGATACCGTCGTTGAAGTCATAGCGGAGATTGACGGAAGAGATCATCCGTTCCCTGCTGGTGTTGTTGATGAATTTTCTCGCGGCAAACCACGGATTGGTGGCATTCACCGTCGGCGAATAGGCATACTCGGAGCCATCGGGGTTTGTTGTTTTTTCCAGCGATCTTATGTCAACGCTCGTGGGCAGAAAAGCGACGTTGAAATTCGAATTCCCCGAAGGATCCGAAAGCAAAGGCCGGTTCTTATCTTGCTCGAGGATATAATTTGTCCTTACGTCCAGGGTCAGGTTGGGTAAGACCTTGTAGTTACCGCTGAGATCGAATGTCTGACGGCTGAGGCCCGCATTCGGTATGAGAGATTGATTGGCCAGGTCGCTCGCCGAGAAACGGATCGACCCGCCCGTAAAACTTTTATTGAAGGCCACCGTATTGGTCGCGGTCCCGCCTGTGCGGTAAAAATTTTTATAGTTATGCGTTTGTGCAACGTAGGGACGGATGACGCCATCGAACTGCACTACGGGCGAACCATCCAATTTGGCGCCCCAGCTTGACTGACCGGATTGAAACGCTACCAGCCGGCTGGTAGGTTTCAGGTTGTTTTCGCCCTGACCATACTCGCGCTGAAAATCGGTGAGATTGACTGCCTGCTCGGCAACGTAGTTTGAATTGAACTCGATGCTGTTCCCTTTTGCCGATTTTGTGGTGATCAATATAACGCCGCCTTTTGCCCGGTAACCGTATAATGCGGAGGCCGAGGCGCCCTTTAGCACGGAGATCGTTTCGATGTCGTCCGGGTTGATGTTCCCGATGGCGTCGCCGAGATCGGGTGCATTGGCATATTGGTTGCTTCCAACTGCGTTGGGCTGGTTTTCTATGGGTATTCCATTGATGACATATAATGGCTGATTTGTCTGCGTCAGGCTGGATATGCCCCGGATGATCACGTTCGATGAAGCGCCCGGGCCGCCCGCTATCGAGCTTACGTCGAGACCGGCGACTTTGCCTTCCAGCGAGTTCAGCACATTGACATCCCTGGCCTGGGTCAGTTCCTGTCCCTTTACTTCGGTCACCGAATAGCCTAAGGAGGCGCGGTTCCGTTTGACGCCGAGGGCGGTAACCAGCACTTCATTGAGTTGTTGCGAACTTTTCTCCATGGACACCGTCATCTCCGTCCCATCGACAGCCACCTCCCTGGTCGAATAGTTGACATAGGTAAATACCAGGATCGCCGAGGGTGGCGCCGCGATGCTGAAGGTCCCGGCTGGGGTGGTTTTTGTAGCGGTCCTGGCGCCTTTGACGGAAACCGTCACGTCGCTTAGCGGAGTCCCTTCGCTTTTGTCGATAACCTTGCCGGTTATCTTACCACCCTGTCCCCTTACTGTCCCCACCAGAAGAGAAAATGAGAAAAAGAAGAGTAGCGAAAATGCATTTTTTAAGCTCATACAGTCAGTATTATTGGTTTACAAACGGCGACCGGACTTTTCCCGCCGGAATATGCCGATATGAAAACAATTTATAAACAATATTGCATAAAAACGCATGGTTTTTTCTTGACGACTTCTAGTTTTCTTTGTATTTCATTGTATATCAATAGTATATACCCACAATAAGAGGCTGAAAATTTATGTCAGAATATGCATGTTTGGTGTAAATGCATCCAAATAACGCACAAATACGCATATCTCTATTTGTTGTTCCAAACGATTCGTATCAAACAATACTCGCAAATCGAATATTCTATGTTACAAAGAACAATAAAGAGAGGTATGTTTTAATCGTCAACCTTCCGTAGAACTCTCTGCCTGTAATGCAACCTGGCTGTCCCACGCCAGATTCTTTCTTTCGTATGCTGTTAGTTCGTCTACCGGGCAGTGATCGTAGTTCCCCGGGTTATACCTGAGCCGTTGACGGCGTCGACGGTAAAATAATATTTTACACCTGTATTGAGGGCGCGGATGTCCAGGCTGTCCGCATTGTAGACTTGATAGTTGCCAAAGAGCCTCTGGGGAGCGATCCCATAGCGGACGATATAGAAGTCGGCGTCTGTGGTGTGCGGCCATTGGATATGGGCATGCCGCGGGTCGGCGGCGTCACGGGTGACGGTGAAGCCGGTGATC
>DASZOW010000327.1:0-4607 GCA_035550615.1 Puia sp. | reverse complement strand
ATCATCGGCGTCGGCAACGGCGACCCCAGCAGCCACGAAGCCGACAAACCAGGCGGCTACCTTACCAGCGCGGCCACTCCCGGCGCCGCCGGCGACACTTCCGCCGAGCGCCATCTGTTCAACGGCCATTGCCAGGTCATCCTCCAATCGGGCACCCATCCCGGCATGACCCATTTCGAAGCTACCGCCGACAGCCTCTATCCTGGTTCCACCGATATCTCGCTCATCATCCCCGGTCCCGCCCATTCCGTATTGGAGTGGCATCCGCCTGCCGCCGCCGCCCCGCGCCCCGCCACCGCCCCACGCACAGCCGCCAACCCGCGCCCTGCCGCCGCCGCCCCGCGTTTCCGCGAAGCCAATGCCAAAAGACCGCCGGCCCACCGTCCCATCACAAAAATGCTGGGCGCCGATATCTCCTTCCTCCCCGAGCTCGAAGCCCGCGGCATCCATTTCTCCGACAACCGCGGCAAGCGCGACGCCATCTCCATCCTCAAAGACCACGGCTTCAACTATATCCGTCTGCGCATCTTCAACGATCCCGCCCGCGACAGCGGCTATTCCCCGGGAAAAGGCTTCTGCGATCTGGCTCACACCCTTGCCATGGCCAGACGCGTCAAGGCCGCCGGCCTCCATCTGCTGCTCGACTTCCATTATAGCGACTACTGGGCCGATCCCGGAAAACAATTCAAACCCGCCGCCTGGCGCGGACTCGATTTCAAAACGCTCATGGATTCCGTATACGTATTTACAAAAGCAACGATTGCCGCCCTCAAGGCGCAGGGCGCCCTTCCCGATATGGTCCAGGTCGGCAACGAGATCAATCATGGCATGATCTGGCCGGAGGGGAGCATCCGCCATCCCGACAGCCTCGCCGCTCTCGTTTATGCCGGCATCTGCGGCGTCAAAGCGGTCGACCCCACATGCCCGATCATGTTGCATATCGCGCTGGGCGGGCAGAACGACGAGTCCCACTTTTTCATCGACAACATGCTGCAGCGGCAGGTTCCGTTCGATGTCATTGGACTGTCCTATTATCCGCGCTGGCATGGCACCCTGTCCGATCTGAAATATAATGTCGATGACCTCGCGCGTCAGTATGGAAAAGATGTGATCGTAGTGGAGTATACGCAGTTCAAGCGAGAGGTCAATGACATCGCCTTCGGTGTTCCCGGCGGCCTGGGAAAAGGAACCTGTATCTGGGAGCCGCTCAATACCTGGGAACAGATCTTCGACAAGACCGGCAAGGCCAACGAACTGCTGTATATCTATGATGAGTTGAGCAAAGAGTTTATAAACCCTTCGCCAGCAGGCCCCCGTCTATCACAATATTCTGCCCGGTGATAAAGGATGCCTTGTCCATGGCCAGGAAGGCCACCGGGCCGGCCACCTCTTCGGCCTGGGCCACCCGGCTTAACGGCGTCCTGTCGATGATATGCTGCAACCGGTCCGGCCGTTTCAGTACCGGCGCCGCAAGCGGCGTATCGGTATAGGAAGGGGAAACAGTATTTACCCTGATCCCGTGCTCCGCCCATTCGACGGCCAGGTTGCGGCTCAGCTGGATCAGCGCAGCCTTGGACATCCCGTAAGGTGCGCCGCTGTGCGTGTCGACGCTTCCCGAAATAGAAGCGATATTGATCACGCTGGGGCCCTTGCCTAGCATGAGGTAGTTCAAACAAAGCCGGCAGAGCTCGATCGCCGAAAAAAGATTCACCTCGAACACATGCCGTATCTCCTCCTCGTTATACTCTTCCAGTTTCTTGCGGATATTGGTCCCGGCGTTGTTGACAAGCGCATCCAGCGCACCCCAGCGTTCTTCGATCGCCGCCCCGATCCGCTTGCGGTCAGCCGCCTTGCTCACATCGCCCGCGATCCCCGTCACCAGCCGTCCTTCCGTTTGCCATAGCCGCACGATCTCCTCCAGTTCATGTTTGTTCCGCGCCACGATCATCACCTCCGCGCCCAACTCCATAAATTCCTCGGCGATAGCCTTACCGATCCCCTTAGTCGCACCCGTGATCAAGGCGCGTTTACCCGTCAGATCCCATTTTTTCATAACAAGTTAGTTTTGTCTGAAACGATACCGTTCTGGCGCTGCCTGCCGGCCTCCTATCACTTTGCCTTCTTTCCCCGCCCCGGCTTACCCTTCTTTCCCCCAGTAGCCGCGCTTTTTTTCTTCACCGCCCGATATGATGCCGCCTCCTCCGCAGTCTGAAGCGAATATCTCGGTGTGACGCCGCCTTGCAGATACCCTTTGTTGATCAGCGCATACTGGATGGCCGTCTTGACAAAATCATTCAAAGAAATATCCTTACTCGCCGCAAATACCGCCGCCTCTCTATGCAACTCCCCCGGTATCCGCACATTAAAGGATCCTTTATACGTCTTATTCGGCTCCTTCCCAATATCCTTACACATTTCCAGATAATCCTCCACCGCTTCCCGAAAAGCATCGATAAGTTCCTGTACTGTGGTCGCTTCATAAGTTACCAGGTCATCAATACCTTCCAACTTACCATGAAACACCTCATCCGCTGCACTATATTGAGCGGAACCAAAATAACCTTTAAATGTAAGGAGATCACTCATTTTGCAAATACTTATTATCCGTCAAATGCTGGACCACCCGTTTGATCACATATCTCTTAACAATATTACTGGGATGTGGCTTATGTAAATTTATTGCACCACCCGCAGGATCGACAAACTTCCTTCTCGACCCACCTGTTTTGCCTTTTCTTTCTTCCTCAAAACCGAAATAATACAATAAAGTTACAAGTTCCTCCCATTTTAAATCGTTTGGAATTGATAACAACCGTTGCAGTAATTTTTCTTTCCTTGCCATCTGAAAAAAGCAGTTTCGTTTCGAATTTTTGTTTCGAACTTCGTCCGCATCTGTCGTAAGGTTCACACTATAGCATCCTTTCAGACAAACACAGAAGCGATAGCCTTACCATCTGCAACTATATTTCAGTTACAAAATTAGGACATCCCCACAGCCATCCAAATTTTTTTCTCTCCCATCTTAAACCGCAAACTCGAAGGCTCATGTACGATAAAAGCCGCAAAGATCTCCTATGCTAACCTCAAAAACCCTTAAATTCACATCTCATCCGAAAACACTACGTATGCACGTTCCCGCTCGCTTTGCTGCCATGCTAATGGGCCTGTTCTCTGTCTGTTCCCTACATGCCACGCCGCCCACCGATATCCACATCATCCCGCAGCCTGTTTCGGTCACAGAAAAAACCGGCTCTTTCAAACTCGGCAGCGCGATCCGCATTGTCGAAGAAGGCGACTCCCTCGGCGACTGCTCCTCCTGGCTCAGCCATGAGATGACGACCGTATATGGTATTGCCACCGGCAAAGATCGCAGCGACAAACACCAGATCGTTTTACAAAATCTCTCCGCAAAAAAACGCCTCGATAGATTAGGGAGCGAAGGCTACGAGCTATCCGTTACCCCATCCGCCATCAAGATCAGCGCCAATAGCCCCGCCGGCGTCTTTCATGGCATCCAGACGCTGATGCAGCTCCTGCCCGAACATCTGGGTTCCATGGAGCCGGATGGTTCCAGACCGTCGTCGTCTGTTCCATGTGTCGAGATCACCGACTATCCGCGCTTCGGCTGGCGCGGACTGATGCTCGACGTGAGCCGCCACTTCTTTACCAAAAAGGAGGTGGAAGAATATATCGACCAGATGTCCCGTTATAAATTCAACACGCTCCATCTGCACCTCAGCGACGACCAGGGCTGGCGTATCGAGATCAAGAGTCTGCCGCAGCTCACACAGCATGGTGCATGGCGTGTCGCCCGTACCGGCCGCTGGGGCGAATACCTCCCCGCACTCGCCGGCGAGCCCACGACCTATGGCGGCTTCTATACGCAGGACGACATGCGCGAGATCATAAAATATGCCGCCGATCACTACATCACCATTCTCCCGGAGATCGATATTCCCGCGCATAGCCTTGCGTTGATCTCCTCGTATCCCAATCTCTCCTGCACCGGGCTGCCCTATAGCGTCAACCCCGGCGCCCGCGGCCCCGTCCGCGAGGACAACGCCCTTTGCATCGGCAACGACTCCGTATTCCTGGTCCTCGACAAGATCTTTACCGAGATCGCAGCCCTCTTCCCCAATCCTTATATCCATATCGGCGGTGACGAGGCGTTCAAAGGGTTCTGGGCCACATGTCCCAAATGTAACCGCCGCATGCAGGAAGAGCACCTGAAGAATGTCGACGAGCTCCAAAGCTATTTCGTCAAACGCATCGAGAAGATGCTGCAAGCCAAAGGAAAAAAACTCATCGGCTGGGACGAGATCCTCGAAGGCGGTCTGGCCCCCGAAGCCACCGTTATGAGCTGGCGCGGGATGTCCGGTGGGATCACGGCGGCAAAGATGGGTCATAAGGTCGTGATGACGCCATGGGACTATACCTATCTCGATCTCTACCAGGGCGAGCCTGACGCCGAACCCCCGACCTACGGGATGTGTCGTCTCAAAGACGCTTATATGTACGATCCCGTTCCCGACAGCGTCGACGAGAACATGATCCTCGGCGGACAGGGTAATCTCTGGTCCGAATCCGTGCCGACCTTCCGCCATGCC
>DASZOW010000326.1:0-3458 GCA_035550615.1 Puia sp. | reverse complement strand
AAAAGCTCAGGGTTCCATCGCTGGTAATCTTGACATTATTGGCAGGCAGCCCCGAACCGGACAATAGTCTCACGGTCCACGGCGTGCTGACGGAAGCGTCGTCATTGAGAACAGCCCGCTCGGAAGCGGAGCCGCTGCATGCATTGGTCGTTACTCTGTCCAGGGTAGACGTCGTGGAAATGCCCTGGGTATACTGGGTCCCCAACGTATAGGTAGGCGCCTGGTCGAAATGTCCTTCGCTGGTCTCGAAATCATCCAGCAGCCGCGTGGCGCTATAGGCCAACAACGCGGTGCCTACGGAGCGCTCATCGCCGGACGGGTCGGAAGGAGTATTCTTTCCGACGTTATTGGCCACCAACGTAGACGACCAGCCGCCATCCAGGTTCAGGGCGTCATATGCGCCTAAATAAAGCATGAGGTCCCCAAACTCGGTGATATTCATCCCAAACCGTGTCGCCGGCCGTCTTCCATCCACGACGACCATATACAGGAACCGCCCATCCTGCGAAATGCCTACAGCGGTGTGCGGGTTATGGGTCGTATCGGCCGCAGTATCTGCCCCCTCCTTGTAAATGCGGGAAGAACCGATATTGTGACCGGCGGAGTCCAACATCGCGAGCCCGCCCATCACCTGCAGGATATTGCTTGCGTTCGATGCCACGTCAAGCTGGACGGTGACGTTGTCGCCGACGTTGTATCCATTGAGATAAGTGGCTTCCGTTCCTTTCCCGGACAAAACAGCCTGCCCTGGCGAATAGCTCATATTCCCAACGCCGGCCTGCCTGGCCAGCACGACGCATGATACGGGCGAGTTGGCCTTCCATGCAGCGCCGGAAGCCAGTCCAAGCTTCACCTCCGTACCGGTATTGTCCGTCCCGGTGGAAGTGCCTTTGAGCTGGTTATACAATACCAGCGTGTCCGTAGTCCGGCTGCCGTTGATCTTTTGTATCGTACGCGACACCCCGCCGCGCGTGACCCGGAAGTTCTCGGACCGCAGGCTGATAAAGGGAACATTGTTGTCCGAGATGCCAAAGATCGATCGTGGGGTACCGGTCTTCTCGGCAAACACCTGGCCGTCGGGCACAAACACGTTTTGGGGATTCCCCTCGGCAGTTCCCGATGTTACATAGAAATCTCCGTTGATGGCGCCAATCACATTGTGATAGCTGCCGTTGACGTCTTTGGAGGCGGCGATCTGCTTTACGGTAAGCACCCCTCCATTGATCACATCCCCCGCCTTGGCCGATTGCAGCTTGATGGTAGGGTCTTTGAGATCTACCTGCAACACATAGATCTGCTGCGGATGGGGTGTCGTAGCGCTGTAATTCTGATAAATGACGCCCGGCGCCATCTGGGTCTGGCTGACCAGGGAAAAGTTGTAGGTCTGTGCGTGAAGGCGCAGCCCGCTCAGCATTACCATGGACGCCATGGCAATGCCACATGATAAAATTTTTTTCATGGCTGTTGGTTTAAATGGTAGATGGTTACTCTGCCGTGGATCGACCGGCTATTGCCAACCCGGGTTTTGTACCAGTTTAGGATTGATCAATAGTTCGTTGGGCGGCAGCGGATAGAAATAGCGTTTGTCATCCCATACCCTGGGCGTATTGGTGAGCCATTGCAGGTTGCCGCTATTCCCATTCGACAGCCGGAAGGTGCTGGAAGTCAGCATTACGTAGGTGACGCCAGGCACCTTTGTAGCGGGAAGCGCGTCTACGAAACAGACATCGCCGGCGCCGGCTACGCCGTCATCCGAGATATCGAGCACCTGTCCTTTGGCGGGAACATAGATGCCGTCGTAGCTCTTTACGAGATTGTCTCCTACCTTCCATCGCATGAGATCGTCATAGCGGAAGCTGTATTCGCATATCAGCTCGGTACTGCGTTCGCGACGTATCTCGAGCAACACGGGATCGGTGACGCCGGGATAGAAGTTGGTCATGAGATACGGGTCGGCTACAGTCGGCAGCCCGGTATTGGCCACTCCGGCCCGTGTACGCAACGCCCCGATGGTCAGATTCCAGTCGCTCAGCGTCAAGGTACCCAGCTCGGCCTTTGCTTCCGCATAGTTGAGCAGCACCTCGGCATAGCGCATGATGGGAATGGAATTGAAATTCTGCGCCACGATGTCCAGCGCTTTGTCGTCAGTAGAGAATTTGAGGATGTGATAGCCCGTGGTGGTGACGACGAAGTCAGGCCCGGCCAGTGAGCCGTCGGACCGCCTGTAACCCGGTGTCCGGATGGTCTGCTTCAGACGCTTGTCACGGTTCTTTACCTCCTGCTGGAATTGGAGCGTATCGTAACCCGGCTTATCGGTAAAACGGGAGCCGTCGAGATCCAGATAAATATTGACAAAGCGTTTATTGAGACTAAGCCTGTCACCCGCCGTGGCGCTGTTGTACCAGTTGTTGGCGCCGTGCCATTTTTTGATGCTGTTGTTGTAGACGGCCGCCAGTAACACCTCATTGGATTGCGGCGTCTCATTGATAAAGAGGCTTCGGTAATCGGCATCGGTATTGCCGGTTTTCTGCAGACTGTATTTTCCGCTGACGATAAGTGTATCGGCTGCGTCGGCGGCCTCCTGGAACCATTTGGCCTCGGTACCTGCCAGCAACCCGTGATATTTCCGGAAACTGCCTTCGAACAGGCAAACCCTGGACTTGAAAGCCAGCGCCACCGCACGGGTCACCTTGGTGCAACCGGCATCCTTCGTGTCGCGGATATGCGTGGTGGCAAAGTCGAGATCGGCCAGCACGGAATCCATCACCAGCGACCTTGGATCACGGGGCTTGTACAGGTCCGGGTCATCGGAATTCAACGTCTTTCCATACCAGGGCACATCTCCATATACCTTGACCATATTATAATAAAAGTAAGCCCGGAAAAAACGGGCGATCCCGGTATAATGATCTCTCGTGGCCTGCGGTATGGACGGGTCGATGTTGTTTTCGATAAAATAGTTGATATTATGCAGGCTCGTCCACGTCCAGGGAGCCGCCGATGCGTTAAAGGCCAGCGCACTTTGGGCAGAGAAACCCGACAGCAGATAAGGAGGCACATCCTTTCGCACCGTCTGGTCCGACGTCAGCTCGCTTTGATAGATATTATTGGCATTGGGCAGCATCGAGTAAAACCCATTGATATAGAGCTGCAGGTTTGTTTCCGTGGAAAATGCCTGCTGGGGAGTAAGCTTATCAATGGGATCTTTCTCCAGATATTTCTTACAGGACGCCGCTGTGGACAGCACTACGAATAGTAGCAATATATTCCTGGTTGTCATGTTGGTGTTCATTGTACGTTTTAGAAATTGATGCTGAGGCCTGCGCTGAATGTCTTTTCCATCGGATAGGAGAACCCATCTCCACCGCCGGCATTGATCTCGGGATCCGATCCTTCGATGACCTCGGGATCGAAGTTTCGCGTGATCTTGAACATCGGCGAATAGGTCCAGAGGTTCT
>DASZOW010000325.1:0-17956 GCA_035550615.1 Puia sp. | reverse complement strand
CTGCCTATGGTGGCCGGCAATCCCGCAACGGCGTTAAGCGAGCCCCATTCCGTCGTCATCGACGAGACCACTGCAAAGAAATATTTCAATACCACGGATGTCGTCGGGAGGCGTCTGGACCTGGAGGATCATCGGACCTGTAAGGTGACCGGCGTTATTCGGGATATCCCCAAGCAGTCCCATTTTCATTTCAGTTTCATCCGTCCCCTGCGCGACAGTTATAATCAGAATGACGAGAACGACTGGCTCAGCAATAACTACCAGAGCTATGTCCTTGTCAGGCCCGGTGTCAGCCAGGCCGAATTACAGAAGCAAGTAGACGCGACCGTCAATACCTATATGAGCCGGCAGCTCCAGGACATGCTCCATGCATCGCTGGCGGACCTGGAAAAGCAGGGAAGCCATTTCCGGTATCACCTGTTCCCCCTCCTGGATATCCATCTTCATTCCAACAAATCGTACGAATTCGAGCCCAATGGGAATATCAATTACGTGTATGTGTTTTCTTTTATCGCGATCCTGATCCTGGTGATCGCCTGTGTCAATTTCATGAACCTGAGTACGGCGAGATCGGCCAACCGTGCCAAGGAGGTGGGTATCCGCAAAGTTGCGGGCTCCACGAAGACACATCTCATCGTGCAATTCCTTACCGAATCGATCCTGATCAGCTTTTTCTCGCTGTTACTGGCAGTGGGCCTGGCGCTGGCGCTTCTGCCGATGTTCAATACCCTGGCGGGTAAAGAACTACATGCCGGAATGCTATTCTCCGGCAGCATCCTGCCGTTAATGCTCCTGCTGGTCGTTGTGGTCGGTTGCCTGGCGGGCAGCTACCCGGCATTCTATCTGTCGTCTTTCCAGCCGATAAAAGTCCTGAAGGGGTCGATAGCCTCCGGCTTCAAGAGCAGCGTTCTTCGCAACGTGATGGTAGTGACACAGTTCGTTATTTCCATAGGGCTAATCGTCTGCACGCTGGTGATTCACCGGCAGCTAAACTATATCCGCAACCGGGAAGTCGGCTTCAACCGTGACCAGGTGCTGCTGATCCACAACGCCTATACAGCGGGCGACCCGGTGAAGACTTTCCGGCAGGAAGTGATGAACATGAAGGGCGTCACCGATGCCACGCTCTCCGGCGATATGCCGACACAGGGCGGCGGCTATAGTCAGAATGGATGGTTCCGGGATCAGTCGCTCAACGCAAAAGATGTCATCGTCATGACTTCGATGTTCGTGGATGAACATTATATTTCCACGCTGGGAATGCAGATGGTCAAGGGCAGGAATTTTTCGCCGGCCGAATATCCTACAGATTCTACCGGCGTCATTATCAATGAGGCCACTGTCCGGCTGCTTGGCTGGAAAAACCCGTTGAACCAACTACTCTACCGCCCCGATTTTCGCCAGGGACAGGCAATGAAGGCCGTTGGATTTCATGTAATCGGCGTCGTCAAGGATTTTAACTATGCGTCCATGCATCAGAAGGTGCTGCCTATGATCATGAGTCTCGCCGACAGCCGTGGCACCCTGGCGATCCGGTTCCAGGGCGGCAATATCCCCGGTCTTGTCCGGCGGGTGGAGGCCAAGTGGAAGGCTATGGCCGACGGCGTACCGTTCAACTATACCTTTATGGACAATGATTTCAATAATCTATATAAGGCAGAAGAGCAGACGGGCAAGGTCTTTATCACTTTTGCCATCTTTGCGATCCTCATCGCTTGTCTCGGACTCTTCGGGCTGGTGACATACGCTGCGGAACAGCGGACCAAGGAGATCGGCATCCGAAAAGTACTTGGCGCCAATGTCGCCGGCATCGTGGCCATGCTGAGCAGAGATTTTGTCCGATTGGTGTTCATCGCCTCGGTGATCGCCTTCCCGCTTGCCTGGTGGGGGATGAACCAATGGCTACAGGGCTTTGCTTATCGGATCGGGGTCAGTTGGTGGATCTTCGTCGTGGCGGCTTTAACGGCAGTTGCGATCGCCCTGGTGACGGTCAGTTTTCAGACCATCAGGGCCGCGTTGGCCAATCCGGTGAGGAGTCTCCGGTCCGAGTGAGGACAATGAGCAGGGGCCGGTCCCTGGCATTCCCTTTGTATTTCCACCCGTATGTCATTTCGCCGTCTATTACTGGGTATCTTTTTTCTCACCGTCTGGACTGCCGGCTATGCCCAGACCCACAGAGATAAAAAGGGTACGCAGAAGACACATCTGGATCTAAGCCTGGATACGGTGATGAGCAAGATCGACGACATGTACATGACGCTGAACAGCATCAACACGTTCCAGCAGAAACATTCCGATACCGCCAGGATCCGCCAGCAGCTGGTAGATATCAATAGCACGCTGGACCTTATCCGTGGGAACCTCGAAGGTAATATGGTCACGGAGTATAAAAGGATCCTGCTCGATGAATACGTCCTCAACGACATCCGTAACCAGCTACAGCAGTGGCGTAACCAGCTTTTTCAGTATAACAATAACCTGGCGAAGATGAATGCCGAGACGGCTGCATTTTCACAGGATACGACCTTGCGGCAGCTGATCGCCGACAGCGTGTACCGCGTGATGTACCTGGACGAGTTGCGAGAGCTAGCACACAAATGGGCGCAGGCAAGAAAGAGTACCGATACGTCCCTGGTCCGGATCAATGCTTTGCAAACTGCGATCTCCAAGCCCTGGTTTCAGACGCTGGATCTGCTTTCGCAGGTGGCCATTCTCAAGGGCCAGATCGCGGGCGTGCTTTTCAGCAAGGAATATCCCTATATCTGGGAGTCGCAGAACGATTGGGCCCATTTCGGCAGCATGGCCGCCAATTCCTTCCGCTCGGAGCGGGGGCTGGTCGGCTATTTCTGGCGGCGAAATTGGGGATACTATGTATATGCGCTGTTGATAGGCGTGTTATTCTTCTTTTGGGTATGGAGCAGTTATGGCAGGATCAACCGTGCGGCGGCGGAGAAAGACACCGGGAAAAAGGCTACAGAAGGACTCAGCGAGCTGCATATCCATTATCTTCGGCGTAATCCGGTGCTTACGGCGCTGGTGGTAGCCCTCAATATATTGCCGCTATTCAATTTCAATGCGCCGACGTCGGTTACACAGCTAGGTCAATTCCTGCTGCTTGTGGTCATCAGCATTCTGTTCTGGCTGGAGTGGCCGAGGCGCCATTTTATGGCGTGGCTGTATATCGCCTTGCTGTATGTCCTCTTTGTCGGGACTGGTGCGGCGCTGGTGCCAAAACAAGGCGCCCGTATCTGGTTATTGTTATTGTCGGCAGGCTCGATGGTCCTGGTCTGGTACTCCGTGCGGCGTATCCTGCCCTTTTTGTCGTATCCCCGGCTGATCAAAGCTGCGAGATGGATCTTCCTGGTGCTGAACGCCGTGGCGATCCTCTGTAATATTACCGGGCGGCTCAGCTTATCCAAGATCTTCAGTACCAGCGCGATCTTCGGTCTGGTCCAGATCGTTTTGCTGACCGTTTTTGTAGATTGTATCCTGGAAGCGTTGAAGCTTCAGACCCTAAGGACCAGGTTGCTGGATCATGGCGGCAAGGCCGCCAGCCGGATCACACTTTTCGACAAGATGCAAAAGGGCGTTTATCGTCTGCTGATGTTTATAGCGCTGGTGACCTGGCTCGTGGCCTTTGCCATTAATCTGAATATCTATGATCCCCTCTATACGCTGGCTGTGCGTTTCTGGGATCATACCGTAAAGATCGGGTCCGTCTCGTTCCAGATAGGCAATGTTCTGCTTTTTATCCTGATCCTTTACCTCTCCAATGTCTTGCAGAAATATATCGGCTTTTTGTATGGTACGGATGGGAATACGCCCAGTGCTCAAACCGGCCGCAAGGGTTCGCGGCTTGTGATGATCCGGCTTATCCTGATCATTGCCGGCTTTTTTGTCGCGATCGTTGCCTCCGGTCTGCCTTTGGACAGGATTACCATCGTATTGGGAGCATTGGGTGTGGGTATCGGTCTTGGATTGCAGAATATCGTGAACAACCTCGTGTCCGGTATCATCCTCATTTTCGAGCATCCGTTCCAGATCGGTGATTATATCGAGTTGAACGGGAAAAAGGGCGTTGTCCGCGATATCGGCATCCGATCCAGCCGGATGATTACCGAGAATGGCACCGAGATCATCATGCCCAATGGAGATCTGCTCAGCGGCGAGGTCATCAACTGGACCGTTCTGAACAGCCGGGTGCGGATCGAGATACCGTTGACCATCGAGGCGGGCCATCCGTTCGATGAGGTTTCCGCGATTATCGTAGATACCCTCAAAAGCCATCCCGATCTGAGTCCCGAGGATGAGCCGCATGTGCTGCTCAATACTTCTACTGCGGCCAATATGAGCCTTACTATACTTATTTATGTCGGCAACATCTCGCAGATCCAGACGATCAAAAGCGAGATCCTTCGCCTGCTGATCAAAAAGCTGGCGGAAAAAAATATCAAGACCGTTTGATACGCCGGCGGGACCGGAGGTAGAGGACGAAGCCAAGCGCTACGAGCAGGATCTGCGCTGCTGCCCAGAACATGGTGCTGAAGTCTTTGACCGATTTGCCCAGCCCGCCGAGGAACTCGTGTTTGTGCAGCAGGGCGAAGCTGTAGCCTTCGATCAGATCGAGATCGTTGACATGTACAGCCAGCCAGCCGGATGAGGTCTCGACATAATAACGTTCATGATGATTTTCCCGATAGGCCACCTTCCAGACGGGAAGCCGTTTGTCGGTAAAGTTATAGTCTGCATTGAATTTAGTGACCAGCGTGGTGGCCTGGATTTCCGAGGCCGGATGGCCGCTGAACTGTGTGGCCAGCCATCGGGCGTAGCGATGTTCACCATCGGGAAGAATCGTGCCGTTGTCCAGGCTTATATAAACTACTGTCGGGGCGTTTGCCTGCATGTCCCGCATCAGGTCCTTTTTATGGGGGCGCCAGGCCTCATCTATCAGCCGTATCCGCCAATAGCGATGGCCGTCGACGTTGACCAGTTCGATGCCGCTGACCGGCAGGCCGAGGGCTGCTACCAGGCGCGGATAGTCGAAGTGGAGACCCTGAGCGGCAAACCGCGGGACGTATTGTTGTGGGTTTACCGTCTTCAGCTTGGTAAGCGCATGATAGGCGCCGCTGAAGGTAAAAGCCAGGGTGAACAGAGAGATGACGATGGCCGTATACCGGTGGTTTCGGCGGGCCCGGACATAACCGTTGCCGGGTATTTTTTTACTGCTGGTTTTAAAGAAGATACAGATCCCCAGCAGGGTAGTGACAAAGGCCAGGCCGATCAGCAGGAATATGACGATATATTTTCCCCGGCCCAGAAAGTCCAGCCACTGATAGGTGTGAACGTATTGGAAAACCCGGTTGAATGCCGCACGCCTGTTGTCTACGGCCAGCGCAAAACGATCCTGCACCGTTTCCACATAGATGCGGATGCCATCGGACCGGTCGAAGGCGACCCGATATACCGGCATCAGCCGGTTGACCTCGTTGTATTCTTCGTCGAAATCCGTGATCCGGACGGCGCCGAGGATCTTGCTGCCTTGCGCATTCAAGACACAGGATGTGGCGGCGCCGCAGCAGTCGTTCTCCATGCCGCCGGTGACCAATGCCGTCCCCGTTATCGGGCCGGCCTGCGATGCTTTTGTCGTGGAGCTGCCGGCGGGTTCGCCGTTTCCCTCCAGGAACTGTCTCGCCAGCCATTGCGCGTACAACCAATCGCCCTGATAGAGCTTATGTCCGTTCTTCGTACCGAGGTATACCGGCACATCATCGCCCCACCGCTGTACCTGATAAAACCAATTCGTATCGATGTGCACGATGCGTACGCGGCTTATGCTATCGATATGATTGCTGTCCAGCGCCGCCTGCAGCGATACCTGCAGGGCGCTGCTGTCAATGGCTACGGGTGCGAGTCCTTGTGTGGCTACCGCCGGCCGGATATTGGTCATTACCGGGTGCAGGAACCCACTGCCTGCCGAGAGCACAACCGGTAAAGCGATGATCAGAGAGAACCGTCTATGCCATTTATAAAGATTTCGCATGTCATTCAATTATTTGCCAAAATGATAACTCAATCCCAATGTCAGCGCCCTTGGATCGCCCAGTTGATAAGTATAGGAAGTCACGCCCGACGAAACCGAAGCCTGTGAGATCGTGGAGTAGTATTCGTTAAAGACGTTCAATGCATTTATCCAGATGCCGAAGTGCCCGAGATCGTATCCGGCGCGGATATTGGCTACGTTGAACCCGTTATAGGAATATTGCTGAAGATCATCCATGTAATAGCGGCCTACCCGCTGCCATTCCAGGGAGATCCGCAGGCCCTTGATGTAATGCGGTTTGTATGTTACCTGTGCGTTTCCGAAGAAATGAGGGGCATCGGCCATTTCTTTACCACTATAGTCTATTCCGCCCGAGACATAGTCGACAAAGGAGTGTTTGGCGCTGGAACCGGAGAACCGAAGGAGCCATTGATCCGAAGGCCGGTAGGTGACCCCGTATTCCAGTCCGCGATGGCGTGTTCTACCCGCATTTTCCGGGGCAGAGATGCCGTTGGGCAGCCTGACATTGATGATCTCGTCCGAGCCGTTCATCAGATAAGCGCTCCAATCCGCGTACAGCTTATTGCCGATGAGCGACAGCCATCCGCCGACCTCGTAGCTATGAAAGTCCTGGGGCAGGAGATAAGTGTTATTGCCCGCTTTCCCGAAGACGTCGGTGATCTGCGGCGGTACATAGCCTTGGCTGTAATTTCCATAGAAGCCGATGCCATGGATGTTATAGGTGAACCCGAGCTTGGGCGCGAGCTTGCTGTAGCTGGTGACTGCGGAGGGGCCGCCGGCGACGGAAGATCCCTGCAAATAGTTGATGAAATTATACTGGAAGGCGTCGTATCGCAATGCCGCGGTGATGCGGAAGTCCCGCAACGGCGAGAACTCGTAGTCCGCGTAACTGCCGAAGTCGGTGACCAGCGTCGTGTATTTCGCCAGGGTAGAATCAGGATCGGTATAACCTACATAGTTCACCAGGGCATGGAGGAGCTGTTTGTTCACCCAGATAAAATGTTCGTCAAAGCTCTGCGGGTTGATCTCCGCATTCATTCCCAGGATCAGCTTGCTGTTCAAAAAAGCAAATTTTTGAGCATGCTGCAAATAGAGTCCGTACGATCTGAAGGCATTGTCATTGATATTGCCGATGGCCGTATCGGGGCTGACGGGAGCCGAAGTCTGTCCTCCGCTTTTGTAGCTTCCGATGCTATAGCTGGGGTTTTGAATAACACTATTGTTGCGGAACATAAACGTGGCCGTCGTCGTGCTGTTCTTATTCCAGTTGTGCGTCAGTGTCGATCTCCCGCGGAAGGCATATACCTTCCGATAGGTAAAAAAGGTCTGGGCGGAATAGTCGCGGGTCGCAAAATGACTGCTGTCCAATGATCCATACATATCGCTGAAATAGTCCACGTATGTCACGCTATTGCTCCAAGTCGTGGCGTCGTCGATATGGTAATCGAGCCGGTAGGTAGAAGCCGATTTATGGAAGTCGCTGTATTGGATAGGGCCGTTGGATTGATTGGCATAGTAGCCGCTGGCTATGAATCCGAGCTTGCCGATGGTCGTGCCGATCTGGAGGTCGGCGCGGCGATAGCCCTGGTTATTTGCCCGGATGCTGGCGGTCCCTTCCGTTACTGCCGGCGGCGCTACGGTGATCAGGTTCACGACCCCGCCGATGGCTTCTGCGCCATAGAGAGAAGAGGCGGGTCCCCGGATGATCTCGATATTCTTGGCGGCGGCGAGATTCATTTCCAATAAGGCATTGTGGTTAAAGACCGCGGAGGTTCGGATGGGGATGCCATCTTCCAGATAGAGGAAGAGGTTATTGGTGCTCATGGGCTGGCGGATGCTCATTTCATGCTGTTCATTGCCCAGGTTGATCATATTCACCCCGCTTACCTGATTGAGGAGAAAGTCGAGGCGCTGTGGTTTGGTATCCTGGATGGTCTGTTTGCTGATGTTGGCGATGGCGATGGGCAGCTCGGTCCTTTTCTGGGCTGTCCTGTTCCCCGAGACTACGACTTCCTGCAATCTGTTGTCGGTGGGGGTCAGCTCTATCGCCATGCGATGTCCTGAAGTGGCGATGGTTGTTTCCCGATGGCCGGTGGCTGAAATAACCAGTGTCGCGTCCTCGTTTGTCCGCAGCGAAAAATTTCCGCTGGCGTCGGTGGCAACACCGGCGCCGCCTTCCACGGTGACACTGGCGCCGGCGATAGCCTCTTTGGTGACGGCGTCGATGATCTTCCCTGTTACAAGATATGACTGAGCGCTGGTTCGAATACCTGCCAATAGACCGGCTATTATGAAAAATAGAGTAAACGCATGTTTCATCGTCGATGGTTGTATGGAGCGTGACACAGTGAAGATCCGGCGCATTGCGCGGAGGTGTGTAACGATCCCTGCCGGTTTACCGGCGCGATCCTTAAAGAAATTGGAACATAGAAAGGGGATGAGGGGGGCGTCAGGCGGGAGGATGGTCGATATTCGCGGGTTGGTCGACCGGGCTGCGGTCGGCTATCAAGCCATAGGGAAGAGTGATCTCGGTAATAACCGGATCTTGCAGACCAGGGGCAGTCGATTCCACAAAAAGAACCTCTTTATTATCTGCGCGACGTTCGGGATACTTTTGGTCCTGTCTGGCATCATTTTTCAGACGTTTGCAAAGCTGACAACGGCCGCCGCAATGGATGATCGGATTGTTCCTGTTTACGCAAAGCGTCCTGGCAATATAATCCTGGTTGGCATAAAAATCGGCGACAATGATAGCCTTGCTGAAGGTAGAGGCCATGAAGGCCGCCAACAGAAAAAGGGCTGTGCATTGTTTTAACATGCGCCGGTGAAAGTTTCCGCAAAGATACGACAATAAGGATTTATATTTGCGTAGCCAACTACATAAATATAGCCTATGCCTCTCAACAGTGAACCGGTGATCCGGAAATCCGTTTTGACCGATCTGCCCGGCATCCTCGAGATCTACAATGATGCCATCCTGAATACGACAGCCCTATACAGGTATGAGCCTATGACACTGCCGATGGTCGAGCAGTGGTTTGACGATAAGACGGTCAAGGGCCTGCCCATTTTTATCGCGGATGTCGGAGGGAGGGTCGCCGGTTTTGCCAGTTATGGATCTTTCCGGCCGTGGCCCGCCTATAAGTATACGGTGGAGCATTCGATCTATGTGCATAAGGACTGCCGTGGAAAGGGTCTCGCGAAGAAGCTGCTTGGTACGTTGATCGATCATGCCGCAGCCGATAATCTCCATACTATTGTCGCCGGTATCGATTCCGAGAATCATGTGAGCATCGGATTGCACCGCCGGTTCGGTTTTCGGGAGGTCGGCCATGTTTCGCAGGTCGGTTACAAGTTCGGACGCTGGCTCGATCTCGTTTTCATGCAACTGATCCTCGAAAATAACCTGCAGCCCAATGAAAAATAAGTCGAATATGATCGAGGAGCTGGGTGAGCTCGCCTTGTCTACGCGGCTGATGCGGCTCAGCGAGTGGACGAGGAAAGATGTGACCAGGATCTATGAGGAGTATGGCATTCCTTTCCAGTCCAAATGGTTCCCGGTGTTGTATATCCTGGGCCGCAAGGCGCCGCTCAGCGTCATGGAGCTTACCGAGGAGCTCGGTTATGCCCATCCTTCGGTGATCGCCCTTGTCAGGGAGATGGAGAAACAGAAGCTGGTCAGGTCGGCGCCCAGTAAAACGGATGGCCGGAAACGGATGCTGGAGCTTACGTCAAAGGCCATGGAATGGCAGAAAAGGATGCAGCCGCTATGGGACAAGATGCGGCTCGTTGCCGCCGAGATCTATAACAATGGGCCCAGTATATTAGAGGCCATTATAAATGTAGAAGCTGCACTCGATGAATGCAGCTTCTATGACCGGTTCAAAAAATTATAAATTTTTGATCTGTTCGTCGTAGAACTTTCTAGTCTCGATGACATCCGGAACGCTATTGTACCAGTTGCTTTCATGTTCTATGGACAACATGCCGGAGAAGTTTTGCCGGTTCAGTTCCCGGAAGATAGCGGGCCATTTTAGCACTCCCTTTCCTACGACCGTATCTCTTGCATGAGTATTGCCGAATTCGACGATGTCTTTGAGATGTACGCCGAAGATGTGTCCCTGTAATTTTTTCAGACATTCTACCGGGTCGAGGCCGTTGCGTGCCCAGTGACCGACGTCGGCGCACGAACCGATATTCTTATGTCCGCGGATGGCGGCGAGGACCGAGTCCGGATGCCAGTAGACGTTGGGTTTCGGGTGATCGTGAATGGCAACCCTGATGCCATAGATGCCTGCCAGGCTATCGATGCCGTCCCATTGGGTCTTGATGGGTTCGGCGGTAAAATAGCTTAGTCCGAACTCTTTGCCGAATTCAAAATACGTCTTCCATTCGGCCAGGGTCCTGGGGACGATCACTCCCATGGCGACAATATGGATGCCTTTGTCTTTCAGGAGTTTTTTGACCGCTTTTTTCTCATCGGCGGTCATGGAAGGTCCAAAATCCCCCTTCATGCCACCGCCAAGTTTCTGATGAGAGTAAGCTTCGACATATTTTATACCGCAGCTGTCGACCTTATTAATGGCGGTCACGAAATCGAATTTCATAAATGTCCATAGCTGGACGCCCAGTTTCCAGTTTTTGGCGGAGGAGGGGCGGTGTTTCGGAACAGGATGGTTGATAAATGCAAAGGTGAGACATGCACAGAAGGCAAGCAGGAAGGGAGAAATTATTTTTTTCATGCCCTAATTTAAGCCGAAGTTTTGATGCGGATGCACTCATTACCAGGAAAATGTTTCCGCGGGGGACGCTGGGTTCCCCCACCGGGATGCGCATAAGGTATTGATAATGTATAAGATTTGGAAAGAAAATGCCGGGTCATCCCAAAAGGAGACAGGGGTTGGCCATAGGGTCGGGTCTAAAAATTGCAAATCAATAAGATAGGATTTTGGCCCCGTCTTGGATTCCTAACCGATATCGTTACATGACCGACGATCCGATCGTAGACCTAAAAAATCAAAGTTATGAATCGTTTCTACGCCATCGCCATTTCCTTAGTTCTTACGTTGCCGTTTGTAGCTTTAGCCAATGGCTCCATTAAAGATTCCGTGATAGATAAGACTTCCGGCAAGCCGGTTGCGGCAGATTGGAAGAAAGCGGATGACCGGATCATCGGAAAGATCGCAAAGCCGCAGCTGGTCAAAATGAAGGCGACTGCGGAAAGCCTGCATATTTTTTTGGAGGACTCCTGTTTTGCCGGCACTGGTCTGCAATCAGTGTGGCATGGAGAATATCGAGCAGAAAAAACGGCTGATGGGCGGCAGATCAAATATGGCATCACCTGTGATTTCGCGGATAGAGCGAGTGATGCCACGCTCAGCATTCTTGTGAATGATCTGAGTCCGCTGACCGGCGATATGGTGATCAACAACCAGGATGTCATGACGCTCGCTGTCAGTGCCGGTGTCCGTAACGAGTGTCCCTATTTCGAGAAGAAGAGCGATAATGGCAAGCAAGGTATCTGGCTTGTGACTTCCCGTCCCGACATGCTGCCTTATATGCCGGTGACGCGCAAAGAATATCTCAGCATGGTCATTGCCGATCTGAATGCAACCAGGGAGCGGATCATCGCCGATGTCAAGAGCAGGACGCCTGTCCGATCCGCCGAAGAGCAGGCGGCAGAAAAGAAAAGCGCGATCGGGTTACTAAGCACCCGTTATTCCGGGACCGAGCTCGAGATGCGGATCAGGCGCTACTTAGAGCAATATAAGAGCGATGAAGATTATCTCAAGGAAAATATCGGTAGGGCTACGGCCGATGTGGACACTACCATGCATATTGTACAGCGGATGTTGAGCCACCTGGCGCCCGCCACCCTGGCTGCTCCCGCCATCGTTTCCCCTGTCGCCCGAGAATTCGAAGGTTTTCGGGACGGTGAGCCCGGCATGGTCATGTTGATCCGGCCGAATCCCGTTTTCTTCCAGTCCGGCGCCGCACAGGAGAAACCGCAGTTTTTCCTCGTAATGTGGAACAGCAATTCCGATAGTGCGGCTACTGCGGATATCGAGAGCCTGGTCTCCGAGAACCTGGACACACATATCCTGAAGGAGATGCTGAAGAAATAGAAGTCACGCTAACCGGGATGCAAATGCGTGCGCGCGACGGAAGCAAAGTCCGATATGGCAAGGTATTTGTAAAAGACAGATATTCTCTCGCCAAGATCGATTAAGAGCCATTAGTTAATAAATTTGCTGATTCGTATTACGATTCAAATGGCTGTTTATGTGGCTGTACAAGACCTTATTTAGATCGACCTTTTTACTTTCCTTTTTCCTTATCCCAGCTTCGAGGGGTGCGTTTGCGCAAAACCCGGTCCGTGATACCATTCCCAAACGGGACACTGCGAGGCCGAGGGCTGCGGCCGATACCAATGCGTTGAAGGCTATCGGACCGGCGTCTACGGTTCCAAAGACCAAGATGGCGAGGCCAGCGCCGACAAGAGATACCGTGCCGGCATCGGATACTACCGGCGATACGGTCAGGGTTTCCGGTTATGTCCATCTGGGTGGCGGAAATGCCGAGCTTTCCGGTACCAGCGTCGAGGTCAGGGGCGGCGGTAAAGGCGTCATCTCCACGGACAGTGCGGGTCATTTCGCCGTCAGGGTAGTCAGGGGCGCTACCCTCATCTTCAGTCATATCGGTTATCTGACGACGGAAGTAGATGTAAAAGATAGGCTGGTCATAAACGTTACCCTGGATAAAGAGGCCAATACGCTGGAGCAGGTCACGGTGAGTTATGGCAAACAGGCCAGACGCGATATCACCGGCGCCATTAACAAGGTCGATGCCAGCAGCGTGCGGGACATACCCGCTACCGAATTCGGTCAGAAACTGCAGGGGCAGGTCTCCGGTGTTCAGATCCTACAGAGCAGCGGTATTCCCGGCAATAATATCGTGTTCCGCGTCCGCGGTGCTGCTTCCCTGTCATCCGGCAATCAACCCCTGATCGTACTCGATGGGCAGCCGCTGAACAGCGATGCTACCGGGGGCACGGGAGATATCAACCTGGTGCCGCCCGATGAGATAGAATCGTATAGCGTCCTCAAGGATGCCGCCGCTACTTCGCTCTATGGAAGCCGGGCTTCCAACGGCGTTATTCTCATAACTACGAAAACGGGCAAGATAGACAAGAGCAGTGTTACCGCCAGTACCTATTATGGCGTGCAGACCGTTCCGCAGCGTGGGCATCCCGATCTCATGAATGCGTACCAGTTCGCCACCTATATGCAGGGATTCTACCAGGATAAAATTCAGAATGAAGGTTGGGTCAATCCCGCCACCGGCACTCCCACTATTCCCGCCGACTACGCCAATCCGGGTCAATATCGTGCAGGCACCAGCTGGTATAGGGCCCTTATCCATACGGCGCCCATGGAGAATTATACCGTCAACTATTCCATCGGCACGGGCAAGGTATCTTCCAGTACGACGATGAACTATTTTAATCAGCAGGGGGTGCTGTACAATACCGGGACCAGGCGCTATGCCTTCCGGACGAATACCGAATACCGGCCGATCCCGCGGATCAAGCTGGGACTCAATCTCGCGCCGACCTACCAGATCGATCACAATACCCGTGGCGGCATGCTGGCGTTGAATGGCAACAGGCAGGTGGTCGCCGGCGCCGAGCTCAGTTCGCCGCTCATTTCCCCGTGGGCGAAGGCGGGTGTCTACAATCTGTCCACCTCCTCCTATGCGATGTATGCGCTGCCGAACTATCTGCAACAGGAAAAGATCATGGACAACGACCAGACCAATTTCTTTTTTCTTGGGAATGCTTATGTCGACTTCGAGATCCTGCATGGGTTGCATGCCAAGTCTACGATCAATGGCGATATCTTAACGCAGGATTATAATGCATATTATGGCACCCAATTCGGCCTGTTCGGCCAGATCCCGCCGCGGCCGCCGACTTCTTCGCAGGCCATGAACAATTCCAATAACACCTATACCTGGACCAATGAGAACCTGCTAACGTATACGACCCATTTCGGCAACCACAGCCTGGATGTGCTCGCCGGGTATACGACGCAGAAGTCGTATGAAAGCCTGCGTTCCATTACCGGGACCGGATTTGCCACGGATGTCACCCCGTGGATCTCGGCTGCCATTACGACTACCGGGACTTCCAATAGTACATCGTGGACCATTGCCTCGGCGCTGGCGAGAGTGAATTACAACTTCAAAAAGCGGTATTATTTTTCAGGGACCATCAGGAATGATGGGAGTTCCCGCTTCAGCTCGAAGAAAAAGTACGGGACGTTCCCGTCTGCTTCCGTGGCCTGGGTTGCCAGCGATGAAAAATTCTTTCCCAAGTGGCCGATGCTCAACTTTCTCAAGTTCAGGGCCAGCTATGGGCTTACCGGGAACTTCAACATCGGCAACTATACACAGACCTCGCTGCTCAGTCCCACCAACTATGTGCTGAACGGCAGCACTACGCTGGGCGAGTCGATCACCACGCTGGGTAATCCTAACCTTACGTGGGAGACTTCCAAGCAGCTGGATATCGGCGCCGATCTCAGCATCGTGCATGGCCGGATCAACATCAGCTATGACTATTATAAAAAGCGGACGGAAGGGATGCTCTCGCCTTTGCCGATCCCGGCTGCATCCGGGTATACGTCTATCCAGTACAACGAAGGGGCGTTCAAGATCTGGGGACACGATATCCAGGTCAGCAGCGATAATATCAAGGGGCCGTTTACCTGGACTACCGATTTCAATATTTCTTTCAACGATAACAAGGTCATCTCGCTAGTGAACAATACGCCTATCGGCGGCACCAATATGTACAGCGATTACAACCGGACGCAGGTCGGCCATCGTATCGGCGAGTTGTATGGGTGGAAATTCGAAGGTATCTATGCCACGCAGGCCGAATACGACAGATATCCGAAATATGCGACGTCTGTCGTCGGCTCCGCCCGTTTTCTGGATGTCAATGGTGATGATACCATCGATATCAAGGACCGGACCTTTCTCGGCAGGACCACCCCCAAATTCATCTATGGGATGACCAATAATTTCTCTTTTGAGAATTTCGATCTCAGCGTCCTGGTCGCGGGACAGGTCGGCAATAAGATCATGAATACGAATCTGCAGAACCTGCATAACCTGGATGGCGTCTTCAATGTCGAAAAAAGCATGATGTACCGCTGGCGGTCGGAGGCGGATACGGGGAACGGAAAGGTGCCCAGCACCCGGAGCGGCTCGACGGAGGCGTATCGTCTCGTCAACAGCACGTGGGTGTTTAGCGGCGATTATCTGGCCATCAAGAACATTACGCTTGGGTACACCTTTGGAAAGAAGATGCTTCATTATATCAAGGGCATCCGGGTCTATGGGAGCGTGCAGAATGCGTTTATGTTCACCAAATATCCCGGCCAGAACCCCGAGGTCAATGATGCCAAGGATAATCAGACCCAGGCGGGACTGGATAACGGCTCCTATCCCATACCCCGGGTGGTAATGTTTGGAGCAAATGTCAATTTTTAAAACGCGACAATGCAGCTGATCATGAACAATAGAATAATTTTTGCCAGCCTGCTCCTGACCCTTGCCTCGTGCAGCAAGAAATTCGTAACGCTATATCCGGAGGGGCAGGTCAACGAGGGCAATTTCTATAAGACGACGGCTGATTTCGAGGAAGCCATCGTAGGCGCTTATGCCCCGCTTCGCACGGCGGCCAATAGCTCGTTCTACCTGGAGGAGATGCGGGCGGACAATACTTTTTTCGACTACAATGCCAAGGATCGTGGCGGCGCCCAGAGCGAACAACTTGCCGAATTCCTGGACGGCTCCAGCAATCCCACTATCTATACGATCTGGTCTGCCGACTATAAGGGTATTCAAAGCACCGATGTCATCCTGGATAAGATCGAAACGCCGCCCGCGGATATGACAGATTCCGCAAAGAACAGCATCGTCGGGCAGGCGGAAGCGTTACGGGCGCATTATTATTTCGAGCTGGTGCGGCTTTATGGGGCGGTGCCGCTTTATCTGCATGAGGTCACCGATGCCCGGAATGCGGTCGTCGATCGCTCCCCGGTGGACAGTGTGTATGCGCAGATCATCGCCGATCTTACCGATGCGATAAGCAAGCTATCGCCGCCTGCAAAGTTTCCGCAGACGGGCGCCGTTACCAAGGGCATGGCGGCTACAGAGCTGGGGCTGGTATATCTTACGCTTAAGCAATATGATAAGGCAGCGCCACTTTTCCAGTCTGTGACGCAGATGGGGTATTCGCTGCTGCCGCATTATGCCGATGTCTTCAAGACGGCCAATAAGAACAGCTCCGAGTCCGTTTTCGAGATCCAGTATAAATCCGGTACGGATGGCCAGGCCAGCCAGTTCATCTATGATTTCATGCCGGTGACGCCGTCTACGGGCGTTATCCTCGGGTCTTCGGCCAAGTATAACAATACCGCGGGCAGTTGGAATGTGCCGACACAGGATCTTATCGACAGCTATGAGCCGAACGACACCCGGCTGGATGCCAGCATTGGCGTGATCAAGGGGCATATCAACGCCCAGACCGATTTTATTCCCGACAGCGTCGTCAGCATTCTGAACAACAAGGATACGGCAGGGAAGGGATATGGTTATACTACGTCGCCCGCGCACCGGTTTATCAAGAAGCAATACAATCCACCTTACAATACACCGCTGGTATATAACACGGATGACGATTGGCCGGTATACCGATATTCCGACGTGCTGCTGATGCTGGCAGAATCATTGAACGAACAGGGACAGTCCGCGGCGGCATTGCCGTATCTGAACCAGGTCAGGCAACGGGCGGGGCTTCCGCCGACGGTGACTACGGACCAGTCCATGTTACGCGATACGATTGCGCATGAACGGAGGGTAGAGCTGGCTTTCGAGAATCATCGCTGGTTCGATCTGCTGCGTACGGGTCAGGCGGTCAACGTGATGACGGCATACGGCATCAGGCAAAAGCAGGCATTTGGTTTTTTGCTGCCGACCTCCTATAATATTACGCCCAACAAATTAGTATATGCCATCCCGTTCCGGGAGACACAGGTCAACCCTGGTCTGGGGCAGAATCCGGGGTATTAGCGACCGGCCGGAGCGTTGCCGGTGATTGTCGCCGGTTACGTATCTTTATAGACAATTAACATTGACTATGGCCAAATATTGCTTTACCTACGATGCCAAAGACACGATGTCCTGGGACCCCGAAGAACTGATCCTGAAGATCTCCGAAATTCTTCTGAATAATAAAGGCCTCTATCTCGAGAACCCGGTACCCAATACGGTTCTTTTTGAAGACGGCAATATCCAGCCCAACCTGAGTTTCTGGAACGGTATCTTTCTCAAACAGCTGAAAGAGGATGTTTTCTATTATCTCTGTGTCGTCGCGAGAAATGCCAAAGGCGAATACAGCGAAACCAATGAAGGCGATCCCGATCTCGATGCCGACTACCAGGAAATGCTCGAAGACCTTGAAGAAGATTAAAAAATTCCTGTTATAATGCATCCAATGATCAAGATCAAAAGGGCTTATGACAAGCCCTCGAAAGCGGACGGTGTCCGTATTCTCGTAGACCGCCTTTGGCCCCGGGGCGTCACCAAGGAAAAGGCGGCTATCAGGGAGTGGGCGAAGGAGCTGGCGCCGTCGACCGAACTGCGCGAATGGTTTCACCATGAGACTCAGCTATGGTCCGAATTCGAAAAGCGGTATAAGGCCGAATTAAAGAAGAATGAAGCCGTCGAGGCCTTCCGGGAGGAGCATCGCGAGGACAAAATGCTGACGCTGGTGTATGCCGCCAAAGATGAAGAGCACAACCACGCGATCGTGCTGCAGCATTA
>DASZOW010000324.1:0-7300 GCA_035550615.1 Puia sp. | reverse complement strand
TCTGCCGATAGTGGGGCTGGCACAGCAGCCGGGGGCTCCGCAGTTTTCGATCACGGGCCATGTGGAAGGGCTGGCGGATAATTCGCGGGTGGCGCTTACGGATGCCTCCAACCCCACCGATACCCTGGCGCAAACCGAGGTAAAGAATGGGCAGTTCGTGCTTACCGGGCATGTGTCGGAACCGAATCTTTATGAGGTCAATTTCGACGCAGCCAAAAAGAAGGCGCCGTTGTTCATGGGCAATGATAAGATGCAGATTTCGGGGAATGTCGAGAACCTCGCGCAGCTGAAGACAACGGGTTCGCAGAACAATGATGATTTTGTCGCCTTCGAGGTCGCTTTCAATCCTTACTTCCAGCGGCTGAATGCTTTGGTAGCGCAGGGTAATTCACCTTCCGGGGCGAGTCTCCGCGATTCGCTCAGCCGTTCGATCAAGCGGGTTTCCGACAGTGTGTTCATGACGCTGGATAAGTATATTCAACAGCGGCCCAATTCTTATGTATCACCGTTTGTGCTGGTCGTGGTCAATCAGCTAACGGAAGATGTGGCGGCGCAGGACAAGCGGCTGCATTCGCTTTCTCCGGCGGTACAGAAAGGGTATTATGCCCAGTATCTGCAGAAGATGCTGGATGATGCCAAGGTCGGGGCGATAGGTACCGAGGCGCTCGATTTTACACAAAACGATACGGCGGGGCATGCGGTGACCCTGAGCTCCTTTAAGGGGAAATATGTGCTGCTGGACTTTTGGGCCAGCTGGTGCGGACCCTGCCGGATGGAGAACCCAAATGTCGTAGCGACATACAGGAAATTCAAGAACAAGAATTTTACCGTGCTGGGAGTTTCGCTCGACAAGGCCCGCGATCCGTGGCTCAGGGCGATCAAGGACGACGGTCTGGCCTGGACGCAGGTCAGCGATCTGAAATTCTGGTACAATGACGTGGCTGTCAAATATCATATCCAGCAGATCCCGCAGAATTTCCTGATCGATCCTACAGGGAAGATCGTGGGGAAGAATCTTCGCGGCCCTGAGCTGCAGGAGAAACTATGCGAATTGCTCGGATGTAATTAGAATGCCGCCCCGGCGGCGCGGTCATCGATATTAACCGGGGGCGCAGGCCCCCTTTTTGGTTTATCGGCGGTTACTGCAACTGCCGCTTATACAACTGGATCGTGTTCTCGTAGCCGAGATAGAGGGCGTCGCAGATCAGGGCATGGCCGATGGAGACCTCGTCGAGATGGGGGATATTTTCGGAGAAGTATTTAAGGTTGTGCAAGTCGAGGTCATGGCCGGCATTGAGGCCGAGGCCCAGCTCGTGGGCGCGGACAGCGGCTTTATAATAGGGGGCGATGGCTTTCTCGGGCCCGGCAGGGAATTCGTGGGCATAGCCTTCGGTGTAGAGCTCGATGCGGTCGGCGCCGGCAGCGGCGGCGCCTTCGACCATGGCGATCACGGGATCGACGAAGAGACTTGTGCGGATGCCCGCTTTTTTGAAAACACCGACGATCCCGATGAGATAGTCCTTATGGCGGATGGTGTCCCAGCCGTGATTGGAGGTGATCTGGTTCAGCGCGTCGGGGACCAGGGTCACCTGGGTCGGCTTGACGGCGAGCACCAGGTCGACGAATTTCTGCTCCTGGGAGTTGCCTTCTATATTGAATTCGGTGGTGATGATATCTTTGATGGCATAGACATCCGCATAGCGGATATGACGCTCGTCCGGCCGGGGATGGACGGTAACGCCGTCTGCGCCGAATTCCTGGGCGTCGATGGCTGCTTTTACGACATCAGGGTTATTACCGCCGCGGCTGTTGCGGAGCGTAGCAAATTTGTTGATATTTACAGAAAGTTTCGTCATGATAGCCGGTTCGAGAATCCGTGGCGCAAAGGTAGGACAGCGGAAAGGGTAAAAACAGAAAATTTTTTTGTATACCAGTATATACCTGTTCATATTTGCAAAAAAGTATTATTTTTACAACATGCTAACGGCGAAGGGCTCCCGGGAGGCGGGACTTTTGCCACAGCGCTAAAGCGACAAAGGATGAAAGCCAAAGCTGTAACTGACCTTATTCAGATCGATCCCTCTTTGACCACGCCTGTTTACAAACAGATCGTCCAATCGATCTCGCGGAACATCGATAATGGAGTCTTGTGTAAAGACGACATGCTCCCATCCGTGAACCAGATCTCGGCGGAGTTCTCGCTGGCGCGCGGCTCGGTGTTTACGGCCTACAACGAGCTGCGGTCTTCGGGGATCATCGATTCGATCCCGGGTAAGGGTTATTTTGTCCTCAGCACGGAGACCAGGCAGAAGAAGAAGATCTTTTTGCTGTTCAGTACGTTCACGACCTATAAGGAGATCCTGTATAATGCCTTGTTGAAGAATCTGCCGGAAACCTGTTCGCTGGACATCTATTTCCACCATCATAGCATGAAGATGTTCGAGACCCTAATCCGGGAGCAGTCGGCCTATTATAATACATATGTGATCATGCCGGAGATGAATGATCAGTCGGCGGCGATCCTCGGCAAGCTGGATCATAAACATACCTTTTTGCTCGATGTTGGCTTAAAGGAGTTCCGGGATGAGTTTCCGGGGGTATATCAGAATTTTGAAAAGGACATTTATTCGATCCTTGTCGCGTCCGAGAAGCTGGTACGCAAGTACAAACGGCTGATCCTGCTGTTTCCCGAGGGATTACGGACCCGCGATATCATCTCGGGCTTTCAAAAGTTCTCGAAGCGCAAGGTCATACCCACGGAGGTGAGGAGCGGGATCAGGGACGGGGAGATACAGAAAGGGGACGCGTTTATCGTGATCGACGATAATAACCTGGTGGATATTATCCAGGCGGCGAAACAAGGCGGCTGGCAGCTGGGCAAGGATATCGGCGTCATTTCCTATAACGAGTCGCCGCTCAAGAGCGTGATCGGCGACGGGATCACAACGATCACCACCGATTTTACGGCAATGGGCAAGACGATGGCCGAGATGGTGGTCAGCGGGAAGCGGGAGGTCGTGGAGAATCCCTTTGTCATCATCGACCGGAAATCATTTTAGGATCGAGTCTTCCCCGCAGGGGGCGGCAAAAATAAAACATACATGAGTAGTATTGTATCGGCTCCGCTGAATTTTCGTCAGATGCAGCTGTCGGGCGGATCGCTCGACCGGCTGAGCAGGCGGGTCGGAGACCTGGATGACATTTTCTATGACCGGGCAGCTTATGCGGCTATGCCCAGGGACCGGCTGGTCTATGAGGTCGTATCCAGTTTCCCGGTGCCGGATGGAACGGAAGGCGGGTTGTTCATAGGGATCACGTATATCCATCCGGGTAAGGTGGGTGATGAATATTTTATGACCAAGGGCCATTTCCACCGGATCAGGAACAGGGCGGAGATCTATATCTGTATGGAAGGAGAGGGCATGTTGATCCTGATGAACGAAGACCGGACGCAAACCTGGGCAGAGCGGATGGAACCAGGCAGCGTGCATTATATCAATGGCTATACGGCCCACCGGACGGCCAATACGGGCAGCGGCATCCTTTCTTTTGGCGCCTGCTGGCCCTCGGATGCGGGGCATGATTACGATACGATCAGCGAACACGGTTTTTCAAAAATACTGGTCGACAGGGGCGGTGTCCCTTCCCTGGTTGACAGACCTTGAAAGATATGAGAAATTATTTTGTCGGCATCGATCTGGGCGGGACCCGCATAAAGCTGGGGCTAGTCAGCGACGGGGAGATCGTGGTCAGGAAGATCATTCCGGCCGACGCGGCGGGCGGTCTGGCGGCCAGTCTATCGGTGCTGGAAAGGGAGATCCAAGGCTTATTGCACGCTGCGCGGGTGTCCCGGGCGGCGCTGGGCGGAATAGGATTGGCTTTTCCGGGGATCGTAGATCCCGTTTCACAGCGCATCTTATCGACCAATCAGAAATATGATGACGCCGTGGGAATCGATGTGGCGGCGTATTGGGATGTCCCGTTTTTTATCGATAACGATGCGCGGATGGCGGCGGTGGGCGAATGGAAATACGGCGCGGCCAGGGATACGCAGGATATGGTGATGATGACCATCGGAACCGGGATCGGCAGCTCGGCGGTCCTGGGCGGAAAATTGTTGCGTGGCCGGCATTTCCAGGCCGGATGTCTGGGTGGACATATCTCCATCCGTTATGACGGGAGGCCATGCAATTGTGGGAATATAGGGTGCCTCGAAGCATACGGTTCGACCTGGTGTTTGGAGGAGAAGGTGCGTAGCATGGAGGATTTCGACACCAGCCTGCTTGCGGGCGCCGGTGTAATCGATCTGGCGGCAGTTTTCGAGGCGGCGGCCAGGAGAGATGCCGTCGGGCTGCGGACGAAACAGGAGTGTCTCGATGTATGGAGTGCCGGCATCGTAAATCTTATTCATGCCTATGATCCGGAGGTCGTGGTCGTCGGCGGCGGAGTCATGAGCAGGTCGGACGAGATCTTACCCTATCTCACGGAACGGGTCCATCGTCATGCGTGGACGCCCTGGGGTAAGCCTGTGATCAGGCCTACGGAATTACACAGTGATGCGGGAATACTCGGCGTGGTATATTGTCTTCGGTTTAATATATAGCTATGCGATCAAATTATGATAAGTCGCCCTACATACAGGTAGGGGGGCAGGGTGATGCTTGCCGGCAAGGTTGGGAAGCGGTCTGCGCGACTATCGGAGGGGCGGCGGCCGGAAAACGGGTAGTGGTGTTCGAATGTTATCCGGGCGTGCAGGATGAAGAGGTGCTGCCGCGTTTGCAGGCGGCATTGCCCGGCCGATGGATATTGACAAAGGACATTATGTGGCCGGAGGAGAAGATCCTGCGGATGGTTTATCCTGATGTCACCGATGACGCCGTCTTTGGATTTATTACCCGGCTGCAGATGGAGGATTTTTTTGATCCGGCCAAGATAGAATCTTTAGAGACGGCTATGGAGGACAAGGTTTGTCTCTACGGACCGGGGGCCAGCCTGCTTTGTAAACGGTGGGACCTGCTGGTCTATTTCGATATGCCCCGTTGGGAGGCGCAGCTGCGTTTCCGGCGGAACGAAACGGCCAATCTCGGTCTGTCCAATAAAACGCTTAAGGCTTCGCTGAAATACAAACAGGCTTTTTTCGTGGACTGGCGGGTGGCCGACCGGCTGAAAAAGACCTTGATGAATCGCTGGGACCTGGTAGTCGATACTACCGTTTCCGGACAGCCGAAGATCGTTGCCGGCTCGGCGCTCAATGCGGCTTTTGCCGAGGCTGTTCGCCGGCCATTCCGGGTAGTGCCGTTCTTCGATCCCGGTCCCTGGGGCGGCCAGTGGATGAAGGAGGTTTGCGATCTGGATCGGGCCGAGCCCAACTATGCCTGGTGTTTCGATTGTGTGCCGGAGGAGAACAGCCTGCTTTTCCGGTTCGGCACGATCCTCTTCGAGACGCCGGCGATCAACCTGGTTTTTGCGCAGGCGCGGGCCCTGCTGGGAAATGCCGTGCAGGGGCGTTTTGGAGATGAATTTCCGATCCGCTTCGATTTTCTAGATACGATGGGCGGCGGGAATTTAAGTCTGCAGGTCCATCCGACCTCCGAATATATCCGCGAACATTTCGGGATGGTGTATACGCAGGATGAAAGCTATTATATTTTAGATGCAGGAGACGACGCTTGTGTTTATCTCGGATTAAGGGATAAGATCGAGCCGGGCCGGATGATCGGGGAATTGCAGGACGCACAGGCAGGAGGCAAAGGTTTCGACGCCGAAAAATTCGTGGGCAAATGGCCGATCCGGAAACACGATCACGTGCTGATCCCGGCAGGTACGGTGCATTGTTCGGGAAAGAACAGCATGGTGTTGGAGATCAGTGCGACGCCATACATCTTTACTTTCAAGCTTTGGGACTGGGGCAGGATGGGTCTGGATGGCAAGCCGCGGCCGATCAATATCGGGCATGGGCAAAAGGTCATCGACTGGACGCTGGGACCCGAGCGGACGAAAAAGGAATTGATCAACACGATCGAGGTAATAGCCATGGGAGAAGGATGGCGGGAAGAGCGTACCGGATTGCACGAGCGCGAGTTTATCGAGACGCGGCGGCATTGGTTCACCGGGCCGGTGGTGCATCGGACGGGGGGAAGTGTAAATGTGCTGAACCTGGTAGAGGGCAGGGCGGCGATCGTAGAGAGTCCTGGGGGCGCTTTTGAGCCGTTTATCGTGCATTATGCCGAGACGTTCATCGTTCCCGAGACGGTAGGCGAATATACGATCCGGCCTTATGGGGAAAGCGGGGGCGAAGAATGCGCCACGATGAAGGCTTTTGTCAGAAAGAATCCGTAATTGTTTTTTTATGTCTGAATATGTTACCAAGCCGATACCCGCAGAAAAGCCGGAGGTAGGTTTTGTCACCCGGCCCTGGGGTAGTTTCAAGCAATATGCGAACAACCGGGATTGTACGGTCAGCCTGATGACGGTATTGCCGGGGCAGCGGTTGAGCTTACAGTCACATGCCGGTCGCGCGGAATTGTGGATCGTGATCGATGACGGCGCCCTGGTGCAGGTCGGAGATGAGATCCGCACGTACAATTCGGGGGATGAGATCTGGATCCCGGCCAATGAGCGGCACCGGTTAGGTTGTGGGGGGGATAAGCCGGTGCGCGTGTTGGAGGTGGCTTTCGGCAACTGGCAGCAGGCGGATATCCGCCGCTACGAGGACGACTACAAACGATAACGATCAATTACTTGCTATATGGGAAACGCTTCTGTTTCGTTCAGGACGACGTATATCTGTACGGCTGTCGCGTTCGGCGGTTTACTTTTTGGATTCGATACCGCGGTGATCTCCGGCGCTATCGGGCTGATAAAATCACAGTTTTCGCTGGATGCCTTGCGGGAGGGCTGGCTCGTCAGCAGTGGATTGGCGGGGTGTATCCTGGGCGTGCTGATCAGCGGCGTGTTGAGCGATCGGAAAGGCCGGAAACGAACGATACTGCTGGCGGCGCTGGCTTTTCTTTTTTCCGGCGCCGGTTGCGGGCTGGCGGGCAGTGTCGATATGTTGATCGCGTCGCGGATCGTGGGCGGCGTCGGGGTAGGGATGGCTTCCGTGGTGTCGCCGATGTTGATCGCCGAGTTGTCTCCGGCCGACCGGCGGGGGCGGATGATCGCTTATTATCAGCTGGCGATCACGCTGGGTATCCTCCTGGCTTATTTCTCCAATGCATTTTTTCTTTCCTGGGGGCAGGCGCATGGCGTGCATGAGATCTGGCGGCCGATGTTCCTGGCGATGATCGTTCCCAGTATT
>DASZOW010000323.1:0-12400 GCA_035550615.1 Puia sp. | reverse complement strand
CGATATGGATATCCATGGGAGCATCACCGGTGGCATAGTCGACATGTGTGGCCATCGAGATGGTTCCGGATGTAGTGGTATTCCGGAGTACCGACACTCCATTATCGCCATAGAGGGAGGCGGCTATGTCCGGACGGCCATCACCGTCGAGATCGGTGACACTTACGGCGGTAGGCGAGTTGCCTGTCGGCTGGTCCGTACCGCGTACCAGGGAGATGTTTCCGCTAGTAGAAGTGTTATGCAGAATGGTGACTGTATTGTCGGTATTGTTGGCCGTGATGATCTCGGGCAGACCGTCGCCATCCAGATCGCCGACGGCAATACCTTCTGGATTCGTGCCGACCACAAAAGTCTGATTGGCCCCGAAAGAAAGCGGACCGCCCCGCGTGCCGGTGTTGCGGAATACCGATACCAGGCTGTTGTTCCAGTCCGCCACGACGATGTCCGGCATGCCGTCGCCATCGACGTCTGCAATGGTGGCCGACCAGGGCAGATCAGGATTGGGCAAAGAAGCCAGCAGGAGGGTGTCCTGCACGCCGAAAGAAATATTTCCGATGGTGCTGGTATTGGTATAGAGTGTGACGGTATTGTCGCCCATGTTCACGCAGGCGATCTCCGGTTTTCCATCGCCGTTGCAATCTCCCACCGTCACCCAGTTGGCGCCGGAGCCCTCCGGCAGCTGGGGCAGCTCGTTCATAGAGATATGCCCCGCGGTACTGGTATTTTGAAAGACCCCGAGATAATTGCTCCAGCTATTGGCCATGACGAGGTCCGGTTTCCCGTCGCCGTCGAGATCGCCCGCCGCTACGTAGTTGGGAAAAAAACCGCCCGGCTGCGTCGAATCATATTGTTGTACGAACACAGGCGCGCCGACGGTGCTGGCATTACGAAAAACGGACACCGAATACATGCCGTTGGCCACGGCGAGATCGGATTTTCCGTCGCCGTCGAAGTCCATACATACGACACTCATCGGCGATAGATCCGTGGGGGTGTTGGCCGCGGCGGCAAATGACGACGCCGTGAACTGACCCGGATCGAGAAAGGTCGTGCTGAAGGGATTATAGTAGTATGCCGTCAACCCGCCGGTGGTTACCGTAATCGGCTGATAGCTCGCCCCATTGGGTACGGTCACGGTAAGCGAAGTGGCGCCGGCGCTGACGACAGGTGCAGTCACAGAACCGAAGCGGACGATATTGGCGGAAGGCGTAGCGCTGAAATTTGTACCCGTGATGGTGACAGTCGTACCCACAGGCCCCGACAGCGGAGAGACCGTGCTGATCGAAGGCTGGGCGAAGACCAGCAAAGGAAGAAGAAAGACGGCGCAAAGACACAGGAGCCTTTGGCCACTACGGTACGGTGGTAGGATGCCAGGGTAAAGGTTTGGCATTAGGAATTGAATTTGGCGTTAAGATAATAGAAAGGATCTGTAAACTAAAACATATATACAAAAATTATATGCAATAGCCATAACGAAGTGGGGTAAACGGACAGATGGTGTATCGATTTCGCACACGAGCGCGTGATGATTGGCCGGCAATTTGTTGATTTACAGTAGGCTGAGAAACGGGCATCATACTGGCTGCGAAGTTCGCGACTTCAACCATTGCCTCATGATCAAAAACTACCTGAAGATTGCCTGGCGAAACCTCGTCAAGGATCGCCAGTTCACCCTGCTTAATTTTTTTGGTCTTTCCGTTGGTCTTGCCTGTACCTTGTTGATCGGTTTATGGGTAGCCGACGAGCTGAACATGGAGAAATACAATGCCCATGACGCGCAGCTTTACCAGGTGATGGTAAATAGAAAAGGCGATAATGGGATCAATACGGGGAGCGGCACCCCGGGGATCCTGGCCATGGCGTTGCGGACGGATATTCCGGAGATCGCCGATGCTTCGTCTGTGTTGCCGGCATCGTGGTTTGGTAATGGCGGTGTCGCGGCCTATGCCGATAAGAAGCTTCAGGCCAGACCGCAATACGTGGATAGCCATTTCTTCGATCTGTTTACCTGCCCCTGGATGGAGGGCGACAGGAGACAGCTTTTTGCCGATAAACAAGGAGTGGCCCTTTCTTCCGATTTTGCGACGAGGCTGTTTGGCTCCTACCGGAATGCCATCGGCAAGCGGATTCACTATGATCATTACGATTTTTCCGGGGATTTTGTGGTGCGGGGCGTTTTCCAGCCCAATCCGGCCAATGCCACCGAGCAATTCGATCTGCTGTTCAATTATGCCGTGGTACTGGAAAAAAGGACCGGGCTGAATGATTGGAACAATTCCGATCCGAATACCTTCGTGCTGGTGAAGCCGGGAACGAATATCGCCGTGCTGAATAAAAAGATCGAAAAGTTTTGGCCGCGCAAGGCGGGAGGGCCGGGTTATCCAGATATCTTTTTGACCCGGTTCTCCGGGCGGTATCTATATAACCAGTATGAGAACGGAGTTCGGAGCGGCGGCCGGATCATGTATGTGCGCATCTTTATCCTGCTGGCCATTTTTATTCTCGTGATCGCCTGTATCAATTTCATGAACCTGAGCACGGCCAGGGCCGCTTACAGGGCCAGGGAGGTCGGCATTAAAAAAGTGGTCGGTGCGAGCCGTTGGATACTGATCCTGCAATACCTGGGCGAGTCGGTGTTGCTGAGCCTGCTGGCGCTGGTAGGAGCGGTGATGATCGTCGGCTTCCTGCTCCCGGTGTTCAACAACATCACCGGAAAGACACTGACGCTGCATTTTGCACCGGCGTTGCTGTTGGGCGTGGTCGGCATGGCGATGTTGACGGGGCTTTTGGCGGGCAGCTATCCCGCTTTTTATCTATCCGGCTTCCGGCCGGTGGCGGTACTCAAAGGGACGATCAGGACCTCGTGGGGCGAGCTGTGGGCGCGGAAGGGGCTGGTGGTCTTTCAGTTTACCTTGTCGGTGATCTTTATTGCCGGGGTATTGGTGATCTACCGGCAGCTGGCGTATATCCAATCCCGTGACCTGGGCTATAACCGTGAGCATGTGATCCATTTTGAGATCCCTTTTTCGATGGATTCGGCAAAGACCGTTGCGGCCCTCTCATTCGTCAATGAGCTGAAGAACATTCCGGGTGTAGAGAATGCCGGCAGCTATGCACACAACCTCATGGGTGACCATGGGAATATCAACGGAGTTGAATGGGCAGGCAAGGACCCGCGCCTGGACATCCATTTCGCCAACATCGAGATCGGCTACAATTTTCTGGAGACGGTGGGAATAAAGCTGGTCGCGGGTCGCTATTTTTCGCAGAATGCCAATGCCAGCCGCGAGATCATCATGAATCAAACGGCAATCCGGACCATGGGATTGAAGAACCCGATAGGGACGATAATAAAGTTCTGGGGCCAGAAACGGGAGATCGTGGGCGTCACCGCCGATTTCAATTTCGAAAGTCTTTATCAGCAGGTCAAGCCGGCGTTCTTCCAAGCCTATCCCGTGGGCCCCTCGGTAATGGTGCGGCTACGGACGGGTAGCGAAAGCCAGGCCATCGCAGGCATCCGGGCGGCTTTTAGGCGGTTCAACCCGGGGATGGCATTCGACTATGCCTATCTCGATGAAGACTATGCGCACTGGTATGCATCGGAGACCAGGGTCGGGGTGCTGACCCGGTATTTTGCCGGTCTGGCCATTATCATTTCCTGCCTGGGGCTTTTTGGGCTGGCGGCTTTTACTGCACAGAAACGGAAAAAAGAGATCGGCATCCGCAAGGTGGTCGGCGCCTCGACTGTCCGCGTAGCCTATTTGCTGACCTGGGAATTCCTGGCCCTCGTACTGGTGGCTATCGCGATGGCTTTCCCGCTGGTCTTGCTTGGGATGCATAAATGGCTGGATGCTTTTGCGTACCGGGCGCCTGTGGGGCTGGACATCTTTTTATATACGGCGATGGCGGCCATCGGGATCACGCTGGCGACGATAGCGTTTCAGGCGATCAAGGCGGCCACGGCTAATCCTGCGGAAAGTTTGCGGACCGAATAAACCCGTTTTTATCGATGCGGAGCGAATAGACGGCTATGTGGTGGCGCAGAAATTGCTTAGATTTGGTCATTGAAGCTGGCCGCCATGATATCGCTGCTTGTAACGGCGCAGATCTGTGCCAATGCCCAGTATTATTTTACGGGCGAGGTCCAGGGCTTACACGGCGATAAGCTTCAGCATGTTGCCATTACTTTGCGGGCTGCAGGCGGAGTCTATCGGACCGCCGCCGACGGGACTTTCGCCATCACCTCCCGCCAGCCCGAGGATACCGTTAGCTTCGTCTACGATGGTTATGAGCCGTATACCACGGTCATCCGCTCTACCGAGTCTTTGCAGGTCACCTTGAAGATGGACCCTTTTTCCCAAGGGGCCCAACGATATCCACTGCTTTCTATGCAGAGCGGACCCGCGACCGTGTCGTTTACCGGTCACTCCGGCGGGGTTTCTTATCACACGATCAAGAGAATGCTGGACATGGGTTATACTGTCCCCACCGAAGCGGTCAAGATCGAGGAGATGTTGAGCTATTTCAACACGACGAACGAATCGCCGGACACACCCGCCGCTTTTCGGTTGAGCTCCGGCTTGATCACCTGTCCCTGGAACAGCGCCCGGCGGCTGTTGCTGGTAAATATCAGTGGACGGAAGGCCAATATGGCACGCATCCCTCCCGGCAATATCGTCCTGCTCATCGATGTATCGGGTTCCATGGACATGCCTAACAAGCTGCCGTTGATCAAGGCCAGTCTCCGGCCGTTGATCCGTAATCTGCGGCCCATCGATACGGTCTCTATCGTCCAGTTCGGGAAGGAAATGCGGGTAATGGCGGGAGTACCCGGTTCGGCAAAGGATGTCCTGATCAGCGCCATCGAGCAGCTGCAGCCGGACGGGCCTTCCCCGGGCGCCGATGCCCTGAAGCTCGCATACCGGGTAGCGCGACATCAATTTATTCCGGGAGGCAACAATCGCATCGTCTTTGCCACCGACGGCGATATCTGCAACAATAAGGAAGAGGCGCTTGCGCTGGGCGATTTTATTTCGGAGCAGAGCGACGCCGGCATCCGGCTCTCCTGTATCGGCGTCGGCGTAGACGACAGCACCAGTATGGAGCTCCCTTTTTTTGCGGCCCGGGGTCTGGGACGCTTTACGTCGGTGGCGGAGGAGGAGGAAGGAGAAAGAGCGATGTTGAAAGAGCTGGCGCTTGGCGGCGCCATTGCCGACAATGTTTCGGTGACGGCGCAGTTCGATACGGCCCTGGGCAGCGGATACCGGCTGATCGGGTTTGACAACCGCCCGGGTGCGTTGATGGATACGGCCCTGCAGCGCTGCAGTGTGGCTTCCTGCCAGAGCCTGATGGCAGTCTTCGAATATACCCCGAAACGGGACACGAATGGCGCTATTGCAAAGATCACCGTCAACTACTGCCAGCCGGGGAGATCGGTGCGGCAGACTGTGGGTTTTAATTGTCCGGATATGCCGATGACCTTCGAGCATGCCGACGCCTGTCTGCGAAAGGAAGTGTGCGTGGCCTTGTTCGGAATGAAGCTCAAGGAGGCGGAATATGCGGCGGATGTCTCCTGGTCCGAAGTGCTGAAACTGGCGAAGCAGGCTTTCCCCACCTCGAATTATATCGACAGAGAATACTTATCTTTGGTTGCCCGAGCAAGAAAGATCTACGAAGGAAAAGACGATAGGTCTGCAAGCCGTGAATACCAAACAAGCCCATAATACTGCCCATAAAGGAGAGCTATTGCAAGCCCTGCACAAACGTGCGGGCATTTTTGTCGTTCCCAATCCCTGGGATGCGGGGTCCGCGAGGATGCTGGCGCATCTGGGTTTCGAGGCGCTTGCTACCACCAGTGCGGGGCTGGCATTCTCGCTGGCCAGGCCCGACGGTCTTGCCGCCGTCTCCCGGGAAGAGACCCTGACCAATGCCCGGACGATCGTAGAGGCCACGGCGCTGCCGGTGACGGCCGATCTCGAGAATGGTTTTGGAGAAGCGCCTGAGACCTGTGCAGAGACGATCCGGCTGGCCGCCGGTGTTGGGCTGGCCGGCGGGTCTATCGAAGACGCTACCGGTGATCCGGCCCAACCCATCTATCCATTTGAGCTGGCGGTAGAACGCGTCAAAGCGGCCGTGGCGGCGGCACATAGTCTTCCCTTTCCCTTTGCGCTGACGGCCCGGGCGGAGAATCTTATCCGTGGCCGTTCCGATCTCAAGGATACCATCCGCAGGCTGGTCGCCTTTGCAGAGGCAGGCGCCGATGTGCTGTATGCTCCCGGGTTGACGACGCGGGAGGAGATCGACGCGGTGGTACGGGCGGTGGCGCCCAAACCGGTGAATGTGGTCATGGGTTTGACCAAAGGCGCTTTTACGCTTAATGAGCTCGCCGATCTGGGTGTACGGCGGGTGAGTCTCGGTGCATCGCTGGCCCGCGCGGCATACAGCGCTTTTCTGCACGCCGCCGAAGAGATCCATGACAAAGGCACCTTCACTTTCGCAAAGGACGTCGTTCCCTATGCTGTTTTCAATGGTATGTTTAAAGGGTGATGATTGCGGTTACTCCGATCGCAGGCTCCTCGACGGATTGGCCAGAGCTGCACGCATCGTATGATAGATGACGGTAGCCAGGGTGATCAGCAATACGGCCAGCGCCGCCAGCAGGAAGGGTGTGGGCGACAGCCCGGTATTATAGGGAAAGACCTTGAGCCATTTGTCCATGAAAAGCCAGGCCACCGGGAAAGCGACGAGGCAGGAGATGCCCACCAGGATAACAAAGTTCCGGGTGATCAGCGTTACAAGCTGACCGACGCCTGCACCCAGAACCTTACGCATCGAGATCTCTTTTTGCCGTTGCTGGGTAATAAAGGCGATGAGCCCCAGCAGTCCAAGACACGTGATCAGGATGGTGAGCACCGAAAAGGCCGTGAACAGTTTTCCGCGGCGCTGATCGGCGGCATATTGCGAGTCGAAACCCTGGTCCAGAAATGTATACTCGAACGGTAGTTCGGGAATGGTATTCCGCCAGGTCTGCTGGATCGCCGCAAGTGTTCCCGGGATGTCCCTGCCGTCCAGCTTGATCTGGATATGGTTGGCATTCGGCTGGTAGTAGAGCATCAGCGGAGCAATAGGGTTATAAAGCGATTGCTGGTTGAAATCCCTGACGACGCCGACCACCTCGAAATAAAAGCTCGAGGTATCGCGGGGATATTTCACATGTTTTCCGATGGCGTTCTTCCAACCAAAATAATGGACGAAGTTCTCGTTGACGATGACACTGCGCAGGGTGTCGCCGAGACCCCTGAAGGGCCGGCCGGCGGTGATCTGCATGCCAAGCGTTTTAAAATAATTCTCATCTATGCCATAATTCTCCACCGCCTTATCGGTATAGCCGTCCTCGGTCTGAATATGGAACAGGCTGTAACTGATGTGCGGGCCGCCGGGTTCTGTCTGGGAGCTCGCTGCAGCAAGGACATGCGGGTTCCTGCGTACCTCGTTCTTGAAGGCCAGGATCGAGCTGCTGATATCTTTATTGGAATTCGCGACGATCGTGACTACCTCCGATTTATCGAAACCGAGGTTCCTGCTGCGCAGATAGTCGAGCTGGTTGTAGACCACCAGGGTACAGATCAGCATGATCATGGCGATCGAGAACTGCGTGACCACCAGCACCTGCCGCAAACCTACATTACTCGAGCTTTTAGACAGATTGCCTTTTAGAATATGGATGGGATCGAATTTCGAGAGATAGAGCGCAGGATAGCTGCCGCCGAGAAGACCCACGAAGACGATGATGGCAAGCAGGATACCGAGGGTCGAAGGTTGCAGAAGAGTGGAGAAGGGAATGGATTTACCGGCGAGATTGTTAAAGGTCGGCAGGAGCAGCGCCACGAGACCCATGCTGAGCAGCAGACCGAAAAGCGAGGTTAGTGTCGATTCCAGCAGGAACTGGGCGATCAGCTGCGGCTGGGTGGACCCGGTGACCTTGCGGATACCGATCTCTTTGGCCCGCCTGGCCGAGCGCGCCGTCGTCAGGTTCATATAATTGATACACGCGATGATCAGCATGAAAAAGGCCACCGCGGAAAAGATATAGACATAGGAGATGCTGCCCAGCTCTTCCGGTTCCAGCTGGTTGTCGGAATGCAGATGGATCCAGGTGATCGGATGGACGACATAGTGGATCTTGACATTCACCGGGCGGAAGATCGAGGCCATGTATTTGTCGTACATCGGCAGCAGCTTTTTTTCGAATGCGGCCGGGTCGGTATGGGGTCGTAACAGGACATAGTTATAGACGTTAAAATTTCCCCAGTTGTTATCGTTCCGCGGCAGGGTATTGGCCGAGAGCAGCATATTGAACCGGATATGCGAGTTGGCGGGAACGTCTTTGATGATGCCCGTGATCTTGAACACGTCGCCGTTGGCGTTCGTCAGGCTCTGGCCGAGGGCGCCTGCCGCGTTGCCGAAAAACTTTTGGGCCGTCGATTCGGTGAGCACCATGGTCTTCGGCTCGTTGAGGGCTGTGCGCGGATCGCCCTGGATAAAGGGAAACGTAAATACGCGGAAGACATTGCTGTCGGCGAAATAGACCTTGTCCTCGTAGAGATGCAGGCTGCCGCGCTTATACATGTTCTTGCCGGCGGGCATGAACCGCATGGCTTCCTCTACTTCGGGATACTCCCGCGCCAGGGTGGGGGCCAGCGGGGTCTGACAATACGCTACCTTGAACGGCGGTTTACCGGCTTCTTCTATATACCCGTCGATGCGGCAGATACGGTCCGCCTTTTCATTGAAGCGGTCGAAGCTCAGCTCATCCCGGACATAGAAGACCAGGAAGATGCTGAACGTAATGCCGATGGTGAGGCCCAGGATATTGAGCACGCTGTACCATTTGTCCCTTTTGAAGTTCCGGAGGGCGACGACAAGCAGGTTTTTGATCATAAGATTAAATATCGGCAAATTTTGCCGATCCTTTATCTTTAGGGCATGAAAACGAGGTTTATATTCTTACTCGCCGCTTTTTCCATTTTTGCGCGCGCCGAGGCCCAGATCGCCTTTGAAAAGATCGATACGACGGTAAAGTTCGGCAAGTATGGGTTCAAGGTCAACTGCCGGAACAAAGAGGTCAAATCCAACCAGCTTTCGATCAGGCCGCTGGGTTATGAGAGTCCCGCCAATGAAACGATGAATATCCCCATCCGGGGCCGGGTCTCCAATGTGCAGGTCGACGATCTGAACAATGACGGTCTGGCCGATCTGATCCTGATGATCTACACCGATTCGGCGGCGATCCATGGGACGGTATATGCATTTATCTCGGATGGCGATAAATCGCTGCTTCCCTGTGCGCTTGCAGACCCTGCGCTGGATGGGAAGATCAATGGCGGTTACAAGGGGCATGACAGGTTCAACATGCTGCAAGGCACCCTGCTGCAGCGTTTTCCGATCTTCAAGCCCGGGGATGCGGACGACAAGCCCACCGGCGGCACCCGCACCATTCAGTACGATGTCGTCAGGGGCGAAAGCGGTGCGTACAGATTCAATATTCTCCGGTTTTACGATACGCATTAGGCCATTAACCGTTCCATTAAGGCCGTGTTAATGACAAATTAACCGGCAAACCGTTTCTTGCGGATATGAAACGAATGACTTGTCTTTTCTTTATAATGGCGGTCCTGGCGGGGACCGTCGGTGCTCAGAATCCCTTTGTTACGGATATTTATACGGCCGATCCTTCCGCGCATGTATGGGCCGATGGCCGGCTTTATGTCTATCCCAGTCATGATGTCGCTCCGCCGCGGGGCTGTGATCTGATGGACAAATATCATGTTTATTCCACGGACGATATGGTTCACTGGAAGGATCATGGGGTTATTCTTCAGGCCAGCGACGTACCCTGGGGCCGCAAGGAAGGCGGGTTTATGTGGGCGCCGGATTGCGCCTATAAGAATGGCGTTTACTATTTTTATTTTCCTCACCCGAGCGGGACGGACTGGAACAAGACCTGGAAGATTGGGGTCGCCACAAGCACGAAGCCGGCCAGCGATTTTAAGGTCAAGGGATATATCCAGGGACTCGAGTCGTATATCGATCCGTGTGTATTCGTGGATGACGACGGACAGGCGTATTTCTATTATGGCGGCGGGGGCGTATGTAAGGGGGGAAAGCTAAAAGACAATATGATGGAGATAGATGGCGCCATGCAGCCGATGGTTGGACTGGTGGATTTTCATGAGGCCACCTGGGTGCATAAGCGGAATGGCATCTACTATCTTTCTTACTCGGATAATCATGATTCGGCAGGTCGGCACAACCGGATGCGTTATGCTACCAGTGACCATCCACTGGGGCCGTGGACGTATCGCGGCATCTACCTGGACCCCACTGACAGCTACACCGATCATGGCAGCATCGTCGAGTACAAGGGGCAATGGTATGCCTTCTATCATACCAGCGCACTGTCGCATTTCGACTGGCTGCGGTCCATCTGTGTCGACAAGCTCTATTACAATGCGGACGGGACGATCCGCAAGGTGATCCCCACCAGGACGGGGCCCGGGCCCGTGAAATAGGTTATCTTGCGGTATCTTGCGGTTATGATAAAAAATCTGATCGCTGGCCTGCTGCTGTTGGGCTTTACCGGCGCCCGGGCCACGGGTCAGGGCATTCAACAGATTAGCTGCAAGGCCGATCCCAGCCAGACCTATGCCTTATACGTCCCGGCGCGGGGCGACCGGCAACCTTTGCCGGTGGTCTATTTTTTCGACTCGCATGGTGTGGGGTCGCTGCCGCTGCGTAAATACAAGACGCTGGCGGATACCTATGGTTTTATCCTCGTAGGCAGCAATAATTCACGGAATGGTAACGATTGGGCGACCACGGAAAGGATCTGGAACCGGCTGTATGACGACACCCGGAGCCGGCTTAGGATCGACGGGAACCGGATTTATACCTGTGGTTTCTCCGGCGGCGCCAAGGTGGCCGGTTATGTGGCGATACAACATCCGGGGATAAAGGGCGTCATCGCCAATGGCGCCGGGTTGCCGGACGGGGTTTCCGCCGGTGATCTTCCTTTTAGCTTCACCGCCATCACCGGGGAAGGGGACATGAATATGACAGAGCTGGTCGCCGTCACCAGGGATCTGGATAAGACCCGCACCCGGCACCGCATCCTTTTTTTTGACGGCATCCATGAATGGGCGCCCGAGGCCACCATGCGGACGGCTTTTGGCGGCCTGGATCTCGACGCGATGGCCATGGGACTGATCCCAAAAGATGCCTCGAAGATCGATGCCTACATCAGGCGCGGGAAGCAGCAGGTTAACGTCATGATGCGAACGAATAAACTGGTCGGGGCGCGCCAGGAATGTGATGTAGCGATCAGCTATCTCAATGGCGTTTCTGGCGAGACGACATGGTTCGAGCGCCAGGCTGCCGCGCTCGATCACAACGCCACGTATATAAAACAACGGGATGCCCGGCAGCGGCTCCTCGGCGTGGAGGAGAACACCAAGGCCGAATACATGCAACATTTTCAGCAGGCAGATATGCATTATTGGACAACGACCATCCAGGGGCTGATGGCAAACGCCCGGGCGAAAACGGCGGAGGGCGCCATGTATCAGCGGCTGCTGGCCTATCTCTCGCTGGCTTTTTATTCCATCAGCAACCAGCTCATCAATGCGGGGCAGAACGCCGGCGCACGACATTTTGTCGAGCTGTATAAAATGGCCGATCCCGGCAATAGCGAAGCCTGGTATTTTTCGGCGATCCTGGATGCCCGCGAGGGCAACGGCCATGCCGCTACCGACGAGCTGATAAAAGCCGTAGGCTGCGGGTTCAACGATAAGGCCAGGCTTCGCCGGCAACCTGAGTTTCAGCGGCTGTCGGCACAGATCGATCTCGCCGGCATCGAACGCCGGATGCATTCCTGAGCCTACTTCATGATGATCACGGTCCGGGTTGTAGAGCTGCCATCCGCGGCGGTCAGCCTCAGGATATAGTCGCCGTTGCCGAAATATGTATTCAGCGTCAGCATGCCACCCTGCGGTAGGGCCAGCTGCTGTGACAACAATCTTCCGCTCAGATCATACCAGCCTATTTTGACAGCGGAGCCATCCGTCGGCAGCCCGCTGACATATACCGTTCCATGCGAGGGATTCGGATATACCGCTACGGGGATATGTTGCGTCAAGGTCACCGAGACGATATCCGAGTATTTGGTATGGCCGTCGAGATCGGTTTGTTTCAGCCGGTAGAAGCTGGTGCCGGACAGCGGCGTGAGATCGAATGCCGAATAGTCCAGCTTTATGCCGCTGTTGCCGCCTGGGGCCAGGGTATTGATGCGCGCCAGCGAATCAAAGCGGATACCGTCGCTGCTTCTTTCTACGGTAAAGTAGCT